>JAPKGD010000136.1 GCA_026648125.1 Bdellovibrionales bacterium
ATTTCGTATTCAATTGCCTTTTCGATGAAGCGAAACGAATTGATGTTTTTCAATTCGACTTTAGTACCAAACTTACTCTCTCCCTTTTTCCTAACACTCACATTGCAATCACAGCGCATGGAACCTTCTTCAAGGTTGCCATCACAAACACCTAAATATCTCAAAATCTTCCGCACTGTTCGAGCGTACTCGGCAGCCTCAGCGGGCGATCTCATGTCTGGCCCACTTACGATCTCTAGAAGTGGAACACCCGCTCGATTCAAGTTGATTAAGGTGTACTCAGAAAAATGCTGAGACTTGCCGGCATCTTCTTCCATGTGGGCGCGAACCACACTTACCCTTTTGTATTCGCCATCTAAAAAGTAATCAACATGACCATGCTCACAAAGAGGTTCATCAAATTGTGAAATTTGATAGCCCTTCGGCAAATCTGGATAGAAGTAGTTCTTTCGTGCGAAAACAGATTTCTCCCGTATCGAGCAGTTGAGCGCTAAACCGGTGCGAATTGAATATTCAATAGCTTGTCGGTTGACCACAGGAAGTGATCCAGGCATTCCCAAGCTCACAGGATGAGTGTGCTCATTATCTGCTCCACCAAACGCGGCAGAATCCGGAGAAAACATTTTACTCTGAGTTAACAACTGCGCATGAATTTCGAGGCCAATGACGGCTTCCCAATCACTATAAGCCATTTGGTTTTCGCCCTCCCGCACCTAAAGCCTTTTCAATTGCATAAGCAACATTCAACATTTTCTCTTCCTGAAAGTGTGCAGCTGAGAGCTGTACACCAATCGGAAGGCCCGATGCCGAGAACCCACCCGGCACACTCATGCCTGGAATTCCCACCATGTTGGTTGAAATAGTAAAAATATCGTTGAGATACATCTGCAGTGGATTAGAAACACGCTCGCCAATTTTAAAGGCCGGCGCCGTAGTAACTGGAGTTAATAAAACATCGCACTTTTGAAATGCCGCAGAAAACTCATCTCTCAAAAGTCGTCTGACCTGACCGGCTTTTCTATAATATGCGTCATAATATCCACTTGAAAGCGCATAAGTACCCAACATAATTCGCCGCTTTACTTCGGGGCCAAATCCCTCACCTCTTGATCGAGAATAGAATTCTTCAAGGTCGGCCGCTGGGACTTTGCTGAAATCCGATCTATATCCAAACCGTACGCCATCATAACGAGCTAAATTCGAAGAGGCCTCTGAGGTCGCTATGAGGTAGTATATCGGGACACCATATCCGGTGAGGGGAATCGAAACTTCTACCGTCGTAGCACCTGCTTCTTTGACCGCCCTAAGCGCTTCGTTCACTACTTTCTTTGTGTCTTCACTAACTTCATCTGAGAAGTACTCTTTGGGCAGTCCGATTTTCATTCCCTTGAGGTCAGACTTTAGGCTTTTACTCCATTCCGGCACTGGAACCTGTGCCGTCGTAGAATCCTTCGCGTCGTGACCCGAGATCACTTCCATCATCAGAGCAGCATCTTCAACAGTTCTTGTCATTGGCCCGGCCTGATCAAGTGACGAGGCAAAGGCAATGATGCCGTAGCGACTCACGCGTCCATAGGTAGGTTTAATTCCCACGATTCCGCAAAAGTTTGCCGGCTGTCGAATGGAGCCGCCCGTGTCCGTTCCGATTGCGCCAGCAGCCATGCCGGCGGCGACCGCTGCGGCCGAACCACCACTCGAGCCACCTGGAACGGCCGATTCATCCCAAGGGTTTTTCACCGGACCGTAGTTTGAGTTTTCATTACTCGATCCCATGGCAAATTCGTCCATGTTGGTTTTGCCAATAGTAATTGCTCCGGCCCCCTCGAGTCGCTCAACCACCGTCGAAGAGTAAGGCGGAATAAAATTATTAAGGATCTTAGACGCCGCAGTTGTCTTGAGCCCTTTGGTACAAAGCATATCTTTAATCGCCAGGGGGACTCCTGCAAGCGGGCCGACCTTTTCGCCCTTCTCAATGGCCTTGTCGACGGCCTCCGCCTGTTCGAGAGCCTTGTCACTCAAGGTGATATAAGCATTAAACTTAGGATTTAGATCTCGGCACCGAGTTAAAAAAAGCTCCGTCACATGTCTCGCCTTAACATCGCGCTTTAAAATCTGATCCCGGATTTGCTTGAGTGGAGTGTAAAAAATCTCGCTCATTCTACACCACCGGAGGAACTTTAAAGAGGTTACCGCTTCGGTCTGGTGCATTTGCCATTGCTGTCTCAGCACCTTCCCAGGCTTGACTGAGATCGGGTCTTAAATTCTGCTCCATATCGGTGGGCGTAACTAATGGCTCCACATTCGCCGTCTCCACCTTTGAGATTTGCTCAAAATACTCCAAGATGCTTGAGAATTGCTTCCCATATACGGCAAGCTCTTCATTTGAGAGCTGGAGCCTTGCCAATTTCGCGACTTTCTTCAGCTCGGATTCGCTGATCATGGGCACCCCTTTTATTCGTAACTGAACATTCTTAGTCGAACTCTGCCTGACGCGCAATCCTGGCGCAAATTAGAGACTCCGGCACATTGACCCCTTAAGACCCTGTGTTATTTTCCAGAAATGGCAAAATCCACGGGCACATCCAACGTTGAGAAGAAAATTGCGTCGCTTAAAGAGCAGATTCGACATCATGATCGGCTTTATTACGTCCTTGATCAGCCTGAAATCACCGATGCCCAATACGATGAGCTTTTCAACGAATTGGTTCGCCTCGAAAAGGAACACCCAAGCCTCTTGACTCCTGACTCTCCAAGTCAGCGGGTGGGCGGAGAGGCCCTAGATAAGTTCACAAAACGCGACCACCGGCTACCCATGCTTTCTCTCCAGAACACCTATTCGGCGGATGAGATTTCTGAATTCGATCAGCGATTAAAGAAGTTTTTATCTTCAAGCCAAGATATCTCCTACTTTTGCGAACCTAAACTCGACGGGCTGGCTCTCGAGCTGGTTTATGAGAATGGTCTTCTGGTCGCCGCGCTGACCCGGGGAGATGGCCAAACAGGAGAGGACGTTCTCAGCAATGTGCGTACCATCCGCTCAATCCCACTTCGCTTGAGAGGAGCTAATCCACCGAAGCTCCTCGAGGTTCGAGGCGAAGTATTAATGTTTAAAAGTGATTTTCTCGAGTTGAACGAGGAACAGGAAGAAGCCGGCCTGCCGACTTTTGCCAATCCTCGAAATGCAGCGGCTGGCTCGCTCAGGCAGCTTGACCCGCGTATTACAGCATCACGTCCTCTCAGAATGTTCTGCTATGCTCCGGGCGCAACTGAAGGAATCGAGTTCAAAAGTCAGCATGAGATGCTCCAGGTCTTTGCAGAATTTGGACTGCCAACTTTAAGCCATGGTTCACTAAAGGCTCTCGAACAACTTGCTGCAAAGGTAAAGGGGGAGCGCTCTCTCCGCGGCCCCTTTGAACTCCTCTGTCAGGTAACAGACTGCAAGGGTGCTATTTCTTATTATCAAACCATCGAAAAGCTGAGGCACGCATTACCTTTTGAAATCGATGGTGTTGTCATCAAGGTGAATAACTTTGATCTGCAAGTGGAGTTGGGAATGGTGGCTCGCTCACCCCGGTGGGCTTCAGCCGCTAAATTCAAACCCGAACAGGCGACGACTGTGATTGAGGAAATTGCCGTGCGGGTGGGGCGCACAGGCGCGCTCACTCCTGTTGCTATTATGAAACCTGTCCGAGTGGGCGGAGTCACCGTTTCGCATGCGACTTTACATAATCAAGACGAGATTGATCGCAAGGATGTTCGAGTGGGCGATACGGTGGTTATACACCGTGCGGGGGATGTAATTCCTGAAGTTGTTTCCGTTGTACTTGAAAAACGAGCAAAGGATTCGAAGCCATTCCGCATACCCTCTCATTGCCCAGCCTGCGGCGAAAAAGCCACGCAAATTCAAGGTGAAGTTATCACTCGATGCACCAACCGACATTGTCCAGCTATTGCAGTTGAGGGGCTAAAGCATTTTGTCAGCCGAAGAGCTATGGACATCGACAAGCTCGGCGAAAAAATTATTGAGCAACTGGTACAAGCCAAGTTGGTAAGCCGCTTTTCTGACCTTTATCGACTATCCCTTAATGATTTGTTGTCCTTAGAACGCCAGGGCGAAAAATCTGCGAAGAATATTCTCGAGAGCATCGACCAAAGCAAAAGTCCGCCTTTGGCTCGCTTTATACACGCCCTCGGACTGCGGTTTGTAGGAGAAGCCACAGCTCGTTCTCTGGCAGACCATTTTGGTTCAATTGAAGCCCTCATGGAAGCCAGTGAAGAATCTTTGACCAACGTTCCTGATGTTGGGCCTAAAGTGGCCTCAAGCATTGTGTCTGAGTTGAGCAATCCGCAGTTAAAAAAGGAAATACATAGTCTCCTTGAGTTGGGAGTAAAGCCGATCTCGAGCGCAAAGAGCCGAGCAAGCTCGAAGCTCCAGGCGATGAATATCGTCGTGACTGGAACGCTCCCCTTGGATCGAGATGACGTGAAGGACCTCATCGTGTCCCATGGCGGCCGGGCCACTTCTTCGGTCAGCAAAAACACAAATTATGTGCTGGCTGGAGACAGCCCAGGATCCAAACTGGATAAGGCCCGAGAGCTTGGGGTTCCGATTATCAGCTGGGACGAATTTCAGCGTTTGATTGAATAAAAAAGGCCGACTCAAAGGTCAGCCTTTCTATTTCAAAGTTTTAATTCAGATTAAAGGTGATCGATAACGATATCGCGAGCCATGACCGTCTTGCGGCCATCTGCCTTCGCGCTATCAACGCCCTTTTGGCAAAGTCGCTCAACAGCCTTGCTCAATACGTCGATCGTTTCAGCGGACGTGTTGCAGCCGCCTTGTTCCTTAATGAATTTTTTAACTTTGCTGGTTACAACTAAAACTTCCGCCATAATTCCTCCAAATCAAATTTAACTAACAATGAGGGGTAACAAGGGGAACTTGGTATGTCTAGCTCAATTAAATAAGTGAACGAAGGACATAACCAATAATGCGCCGCCTAATCGCCCGCCCTTGGTCGACGCGGTCCGGCATGGGCGGTTGAGCTTCGCCCATCCTTAAAGGCGAGCAGCTGCGATTGTCTCTGCCCTTCTGAACCGGGCTCAATCCAAACAAAAGTCTTTTGACCCGAAGGCTTCTCGCACTCCACATCCTCAAAGGCCGGTGACCAGGTGCCCGAATTCAGATGCTCAATTGGGCCAATCACTTCATGGCGCATAATGTGGGTGTGTCCATAAATGATTCGCGTGGTTTTAGTAATCTGGCCGGCCAAGGCAAGAACATCCTCTTTAGGCTCTTTTGACTCCACCACCAAAGAGGCCACTGATCTCGAATAAAAAATAAAAAAGGGCACAAAAAGTAAAACGGGGATAAATGGCAAAAGGGTCCACCAAATGGTTTGTCCCTTTATCGGAGCTAAAAATAAACCGAGTTGCAAAAATACGAGAATCGCTGCACCTACTAAAAAGGCGCGATCAAGCCATAGCTCCCTCATAATGATGAGCGGGTAGCTCGATGCAGGGGCAACAAACAATTCCTGAAGTTCACGGACCATTCGCGGGGTCGCATTCGACTTTGCTGCGATAAACTGAACTCGATCTTCAATAGTCAGAGGATCTCTTAGTGAAGGTCGCAAACGGTCTATAAAGGATTGAACGAGCGCAACGGTCGATCCCCAAAGCCAATCAACCATTAAAAGTGGCTGAGCCCGAAACATGTAGCGAAAGAAGAATCGCACATATTCAGCCGCACTCATAATAAAGTTTGAATCGACATGGGGGTTGAAAAATCCCATCCCATTAATGAGGTAACGAGTGGCTAAATTGCCAAAGGGAACACGAACTTCAATTCGATTAAAACGCAAAATGTAAGGGTTGATTGGATCCTGAGCCATGCAATAAGGGTCATACTGGTTGCCATGCTCAATGAGCGAATCGCCAT
>JAPKGD010000137.1 GCA_026648125.1 Bdellovibrionales bacterium
AAAACTCAACTCCATATTTACGAAGTGTGGTGACATGAATGACAAAATTTTCCTTCTCAAAAACTGTTACATTGGTTTCAAATGAGTATCGAAGCCCCAGGCTCTGACTCAGCCATTAAGCACAGAGACGAATTTTGCTTATCGGATGGAAGGGTTGTGAAATGAGGGTTGGAAAGCTGTTGATCTGTAGTTTCGTTTTCCAGGCCCATCGACCTTGATTCATTTTAAAATAGTCGAGAGCGATACTCATTCAAATGCCCTGATCTTCGGGTATAGAGATTTTCATCAAAGTGATGATAATTGAGTGAAAATTATTTGCAAAGCTAAAGTGCCTGCCAATGGGCGGCCAAATCCCATTTAATGGATTTGGTAAAGAAAGCGACTCAAATTGCGATTAAATTTGACCTGCAGGCGGCGTCTAGTTAACCTAGTAGTTAATTAACCAATTGGTGAAATAATGGCAGACTCACTTAGTCAAACCTTTGCAGCTCTAGCTGACCCCACGCGAAGGGCCATGCTCGCAAGACTCTCACAAGGGGAGGCCAATGTGTCTGATTTGGCAAAGCCCTTTTTAAAAGAAATGAGCTTGCCGGCCATAACCAAGCACATCAAAGTTCTCGAAAGTGCAGGTTTGGTGACAAAAACTAAAGAGGCACAATATCGACCATGCCGTCTGAATGAAGAGGCTCTTAGGGAAGTGGCCGATTGGATCGAACACTATCGTGTTTTTTGGGAAGAGAGTTTTGATCGCCTTGAAGCTTATTTAAAAACTGTTTCGCCCCGCAAGTCCACGAAAGGTAAAAGACATGCACATAAAAAGTAAAGCCCCTAAAGAGCTCAAGTTGACTCGGGTTTACGATGCGCCACTAAAGCTAGTCTGGGAGGCGTGGACCGATCCTGAACAAATTGGCAAATGGTGGGGACCAAGAGGCTTTACGCTGACGACTCATAGTAAGGATCTCAAGACGGGTGGGCACTGGAATTACACCATGCATGGCCCCGACGGAAAGGACTATCCCAACAAGACCGTATACCTCGAGGTAGATCCGATGAAGCGCCTCGTTTATGATCATGGTGCAAACGACCAACAAGCGGCCCTGTTTCGAGTAACCGTCCTTTTTAAAGATCTTGGCGGTAGAACTGAGCTCGATTTTACTATGGCTTGTGCCTCGGAAGAATCGGCCCGATCTATTAAGCAATTTATTAAAGATGCTGGTGGTACAGGAACCTGGGATCGCTTGGCCGAGCATCTGGAAGAGCACAATCATAAAAAGAGAATTTTTGTAATTAATCGATCCTTTAAAGCTCCCATCGAATCTGTTTTTGAAATGTGGACGAATCCCGAACACTTCGCCAATTGGATGGGACCCACGGGTTCAGTGATGGAAAATATCGTCGCGGGGATCGAAGAGGGAAAGACCCTGTTTTACAAGATGACTGCCGCCGGGAACTTAGTGATGTACGGTAAAGTTCATTATCAAAAAATCGATCACCCAAGATATTTGCAGTATACCCAAATTTTCTGCGACGAGGATGGAAACGTCTCGCGTCACCCCATGGTTTCCATTTGGCCCGAAGTTATGCAAACCAAGGTTTGGTTTAGCGAAGAGGAAGAAGGTCACACGCGGATTACTCTCGTGTGGGAGCCCTATGGAAAGCCGACCAAAGAGGAGCTCGAAGTTTTTGTAAACATGCGCTCGGGCATGACTCAAGGGTGGACAGGGTCCTTTGATAAACTTGAGGAATGCTTAGTAAGGGCCAAATGAGGGGATTTCCCGATTTATTGAATGTGGAATGTGGTTCGAAAAACTTTAGTTCGAACCCACCCCACTAGAAATAAACCTTAAGTTCAGAATCCAGACCTTGCCAAAGTCCCTGAGCCAATGCCGCTGAGGGACTTAATAGGACAAAACTTTGAGCCCCATATCGAGTCATTCTTTGAACAATGCGAGCTCCATTGGACTCATCGCTCAAAAGAATCAAAAGGACTGAAGACTTACGATATTTAACTGAAAGAAAGAAGGCGTTGGCTTCGGTCGAATAGGTGTTTCCAGCGATCTCGATTTTGTTTTGGGGACGCAGGCGAATTCCTCTGGCTTCGAGAAAGGGTACAAGCTGGTTGTGTGGCCCCGCATGAGGAGCCAAGAAATCTGAAAACGAACCGAGCAAGATCATGGGCCCATTTTCTTCGAAATCAATTTGAGACGGATCTTTAGGAGTAAATTTCTTTGATTCAAGGCGGAGTAATTCTCCATAGGCATTTTTAACTACTTCACGTTGGCTAAAGGAAGCGATTCGAATCTGATCGCTTGCAAGGACCTCAGACACCACGCTTGGTTTCTCTTCGGATTTCAATTTTCTAAACAATCGAAAATCAGGATCATACCAAACCGTTTTGGGGTCATTTCTTACCGAAGTGACCAGCATCTGAGATTGAATTGGCGTGAGGAGCGATAGCCATGTCTCGCTAAGTTTATCCTGAACTCGCAATGGGATTTGCTGTCCATTCACGGCGTCAACAGCGGGGATTAATTTCGATTCAATAGCAAACGTCGACACTAAGGCCTTTGCCGTGTGGTGAGAAAAAGACAGATCGAGCGATCCCTTCTGGAGAACCCAATACTGAAAAAAGGCATCTAAATTTTGTTCACTGATTTCTGAAGCGAGGTGAAAAATATCACGAAAGCTCGCCTCGCGACCTCTGAACCTTAAATACAAAGATCGCAAGAGTTGTTTAAAGTTTTCAGATCCGATCTGTTGCTCCAGCATTAAAAATACAAACATGGATTTGCCATACCCAATGGCCTGTAGACTTCGGTCTTCACCTCGAGAGCGAAATTCAGCTAGGGAGATTTCCTGTCCCGATTTGGTGTAATTTTCGTATTCTACGAGTTGCTTTAATCTGTAATCGGACTTAGCCGCTTCCGAGGGCTGAAAATAGTAGTCAGCAAGATATGTTGTTAGGCCCTCGCACCAATTTCCAAAACTTGTGTCGACAAAAACACCATTGCCCCACCAAGAATGCAGCAGTTCGTGGGGGAGTGAGGTGGTAAGGATAAAGGGAAATCGTAAAATTTGAGAGCCGATCCAGGTCATAGTGGGAAAGGCATAGCCAGTGGGATCTTCGTTTTCTACCACTGAAAAGCGGTCATAGGGATAGTCTCCGATAAGAGATTCGTAGGTTACCATGTACTTGCTGAGGTAATCTAAAAGTAACTTGGCAAATCCTTCGTCGGGCTGAATGAGATAGATCTGTAATTGAGCTCCATTTTGCGTGGGCCGTTCATATTTTTTAAAATGTCCTAACAGGGCGGATATACCATCTTGGGGAGTTGGATTGGCGGAATGTACAAGATGCAAATTTGTGTCGCCGCTGGCATTTTGAAAATTTAAACTATAGACGGCCTTAATATCTTGAGCGGGCTGCAGGTACCAAGTTTGCTCCTGGTAAAATGAAACCTGGGTATTCTTTTGAAATCGAACAGGAATTTTATATTTGATACGATAGGTGCTTCCGGATTTAAAGCGAAGGAGCTGCTTTTCCCCATCAATGATTTCTATTTCTTTGGGCTTCGGATTCATTTCCAAAATTTGATAGGCAGAATTCAGGGTGAATTCGCTCGTGCCCAACGGGGAGCTAGGCCAATTTTCAATCGCTTGCTCTACGACAAGTTGGTTGGCCTGATAGGTTATGTTGAGACTAATTTTGGGATTCGCTTGCGCCAGCGAAGCCAACATGAATCCCGCTAACATCGCTATTCTCATCACCCCTCCCATTTGGAACCAGGTCCTAAACGTGGTCACGCCGAGTCATCTTCATCCAGAGTGAGCCGGCACGTAAATCTACTCGGTTTTGGATAGTTTAGGAACCAGGTCCTAATCGTGGTCACAGTAGGTCATTTTTCTTTCAGACAAAGTCGTCGATTTTTACGAAGTAAAGATCGAAAAGTAATTCCTTCCGGCTATAGTTTGAGCCTCCACCCTATTTTTGGGGCCAATGGATCCCCTGCGCACCCCAATTTTGGTTTTGGGTATGTGGTGGGCGGAGAATGCGAGTATTGGTCCTCCACCGGCTCAGCATTAAGAGAGAATCAATTCGAATGCCCTTTTTTAAGAATTGGGGTCATCCTGACGCAAAGATTTAACGTATTTGGCGTTTTGGATTCGACGGCAAGATATTAACTGGTGCAATCCTCAAGGTTCGGGGAAATTTTATGATGGTAGGTGCGTTTTAGAAGTTCATTTTATTTGACGGCCGTCGCGAATCCGCTAAATTGGCGCACCCTATGAGTGAGAGTGAGTTAAGCGATCTAAAGAATCAACCTGATGTGGCTTTTTGGCGCCTGAGCTGGGCTGAACGGGTGGAGTCAAATCCTGCGCAGACCTTGATCATCGGTACGATCTTAGTCAATTCCATTATTTTGGGCATGGAGACCTCTTCTTCCCTTATGGAGATGTGGGGCACCTGGCTTGTTGGATTAGATCGCCTTTGCCTTGGAATATTTATTGTTGAGTTGGTCATCAAAGGATTGGCTTATCAAGGACGTTTTTTAAGAAGCCCCTGGAACATCTTTGATCTTTTGGTCGTCTTAGTTGCTCTTGTTCCAGGTGCGGGTCCTTGGGCAGTTTTGAGAACCTTAAGGGTATTGCGCGTTTTAAGGCTTCTCACGGTAGTTCCCTCATTACGGAAGGTCGTTGCGGCGTTTCTTCACTCCATCCCTGGATTGGCGGGAGTAGGAGCGATTATGGCGATCTTTTTTTATACAGCCGCGGTATTAACCACCAAGCTCTTTGGCGTGGCCTATCCAGAATGGTTTGGATCCATAGGTAGGAGTCTCTATACGTTATTTCAGATCATGACCCTGGAAAGTTGGTCCATGGGTATCGTTCGGCCGGTTATGGAAAGATTCCCCCTCGCATGGCTCTTTTTTGTTCCGTTTATTATTGTCGCGACTTTTACAATTTTAAATCTCTTCATCGGGATCATTGTGTCTAGCATGCAAGAGCTCTCGATTCCTAAACCACCAAAGTCAGAACCCGATTCTGCGGGAGAAATTCTAGATCGCATTGAAAGAGATATTGAGCGTCTTAAGCAGACATATGGAACCAGGTCCTAAACGTGGTCACAGCAAGTCATTTTCGGGAAGGGTAAGACTTCGGCAACATCTAAACAGCTCTGACTCTGGAGTCCTTTAGTAGACAGAGCGCCTCAAGTTGTTAAGCAACAATCCTGGTTCCGAACGCTAAGCTGGGGCTCACTTTCGAAAAACACTCTAGCTCGATATGTCCCTATCCTCGACGCATAATAAAAATGAAAATACGACTATTGAGCGCTTTGCGAAGACCATCGGTCAGTTTGAGGCAACGGTAAGGGTGCCCTGCCCGGGCCTATCCCAAGCCAGAGCTTTATCAATCGGACCAGATGAAGGAGAGCATAGATGATTATGTTAACATTGGTGGTCTCAACGCGACCCCACTCAATCGGAAAAGAGTGAAATGTTAAGGGGCGATCAAGCCAACGGCTTGACCATAAAATCAGGTGAGGGTGATAGCCCATGTCGGGCGGCAAGCTTTTGTAGGGAAGTTTTGCGATGGTTTTTAAGTTGAAAGTAACAAAAGCACCCAAATCAAGGTCCCTTTGCCCGAGTAGGTGGGCTTTGAGATGCATAAAGAATCTGTTGCCGATGAGTCTCAAGAGAGAGTAATTCTTGGCCCGACTTTTCGGATCCAGGCGACTGCCTAGGACGTAGTCAAAATCCTCTGAAGTCAGTACGGACAGAAATTTAGACAATTCCTGAGGATTTGCTTGGCCGTCGCTATGTAAACAAATCAAGTAATCTGCCCTTTCAGCTAGGGCCAAATCAAAAGCAATTTGTGTCGATCCACCAAGTAGTACATTT
>JAPKGD010000138.1 GCA_026648125.1 Bdellovibrionales bacterium
GAGTGAGTTTAAAGATGTCACTGAAGCCCTTCGTGCGACTGAAGCCGCCCAACGGGCTTATCTTTTTACCGGAGAGAGCAAATTCTATTCCCAATACCGCGAGTCCCTTGCTCGTCTCAGACTTGAATATCAAGATCTAAATTTAATCGCGAGTTCCCACCCTCTTTTCGCAGGGGAGTACGCGAAGCTTGGAAAACTCGTAGATCGACGAGCAAAACACATGGATCGAGTCGTTGAGCTGATGCAAAGCGGTCAAACCAAATTGGCTCTGGCGGAGGTCGCAAACGGGGAAGGTCCTGCCGTTACAGATCAAATTTACACATCAATAAGACAACTCCAACAAATTCAAGAGTCGAACGTAAGAAATCGAATTCGAAAGTCCCAAGAGGAAACCGAACGCCTGGCATCACTGGTGTCTATGGTCACACTCATCTCTCTCCTCATACTGACATTATTCTATTTCTTTGTTGCCAATGAACTGCGACGCAAGCAGTCCCTATTTTCCAATTTACAGGCCGCAAATGAGCGCGCGGTTGAGGCGGCTCAGATCAAGTCGCTATTCACGGCAAATATGAATCACGAAATCCGTACGCCACTCAACGCAATTATTGGCATGTCTGATGCTCTCCTCAAATCTAAAGACAGTAATGCTAGAGCCGAGTACCTTCCTTCGATTCATCTTGCAGCAAAGAGTCTACTCAGCGTGGTCAACGACGTTCTCGATTTTTCAAAAATCGAAAGCGGTCGAATGGAAATTGAATTATGGCCCTTTGACGTGCACGCCGTCTTAACTGAGGTTATTACCATTAACAGATTTAGTGCAGAGGCAAAGGACGTCCGCTTGGTCCTAGACTGCAATCTTTCTCCGGTGGATTGGCGCCTTGGTGATTCAGCCAAATTAAGACAGGTTCTTACAAATCTCGTCAGCAATGCCATTAAGTTTACCGCAAAAGGGGAGGTTAAAGTTCGCGTCGTCGAAGAAGTTGCGAGCGACTCAGATCACGTCGTTAAATTTGAAGTCATTGACACAGGAATTGGAATTAAACCTGAACAGATTGAAAACATATTTCAACCTTTCGTTCAGGGCGACCCTTCAACAAAGAGGCAATATGGTGGCACAGGTTTGGGCTTAGCCATCTGTCAGAGTTTCGTTAAAATTATGGGTGGAGAGCTCAATGTCGAAAGTCGACCTGGTTTTGGCACGAAATTTTGGTTTAATCTCAAGCTCAGCAGGACCTCCCCTCAAGCCCATGTAAAAATAAACTCAGAACTTTCCCTAGAAGGAATAAACATACTTGTTGTTGATGACAATCCAATGAACCTAAAGGTGGTCTCGTCCCTGCTTACACCCTATGGCGCCTCAATAAAGCTCTGCGATGGCGGAGCCGCTGCGCTTTCAGAACTCCACCATGGGGCAATTCCAGATTTGATCCTGATGGACTGTCATATGCCCAACATCAATGGTTTTGAGGCCACGCAACAAATTCGAAATTTCAATGACAGTCGGTACCAATCAATTCCAATTCTCGCCCTAACTGCGGATACACGGAGCGATACCCAAAGTCGCTGCTTAGAGGCTGGAATGAATGATTTTGTACCCAAACCAATCAATGTCGATGAACTCGTGTCTAAGATTGCAAAATGGACAAACATTACTCCCATGACCAATCCCTCAGATGAAATCCCAGACTCATTAAAGAAGATCCAAGCCCTCAGCGATGGAAATTTAATCGCAGAACTCTACCAACTCTTTCTCGAGCATGCCCCGAAGTACCTTTATCAATTGGAGAATTCCATAACAGCAGAGGATCCTCGCGAAGCCTACCGGGCCGCCCACTCTCTCAAATCCAGTGCCGCCACCCTTGGATTTTCAGAAATCTCTCAACTTTGCCACATTATTGAAGAACTCACCGATGAACCTCAAGTTGCATGGGCCACCGCTCTTAGACATGTTCAGAGTTTAAAACTTCAAATCGATGAACGACTGAAAAAGATCAGAGACTTAGGCTCCGCTGCTTAATATACATTTAACGCCAAGAATAGCTAAGCGATAGGGAACCAAAGCGATTGTCCCGAGGATCGTCCTCTGAGTTCTCGGGTTTGGTAGTTCCAACTTCCATTCCCACTCGATAAGAATCGCTAAACCTATAGCCTATCCCAATACGAACCCGTGCGATCTTTACTCCATCTAATGCAGATGTTGACCGACCAATCTCAATCATGCTGTCCACTTTTCCAAAATCACCGCCTCCAGCTAAGGCCACATCCTCACTTGAAAAGCCCGTGACCGTGGTCAGTATGGCCGGAGGCATCGAAATGACTCTTAAACCCTCAGCGTATAAGCTCAGTGGCCGGTCATAGTTGTGCTTTGATCCTGATAAGCGAATAAACCAAATTTCCGGAAAAAAGTAACTGAGCTGAAGGCTCAAAAACGAGTCGCGAATTTCTGATTTTCCTCCACTGAAGAGGTTACTGGGCAAACCACTAAACGAAAGAACATCCACTCCTCCAGACAAACGCCCATCCAAATCAAGACCCGAGCCAGTTAGCCCAAGCTCACCACCTTGACTGACTATATCATCGTCCATTTTCCACGTCCGATAGGAGAGATCAAACGCAAACGACTTCATAGGATTGGAGCCTATGCCAACTCTACCTCCTGAAGTGACCAACTTTTCCCCCGTGTCGGCATCTGGCACCTGACTCCGATCAATCCCAATGAGAAATTGCCAATTGCCTTGAACAGTGAGAGTGGCATCTAAAGCTGAATTCACCGAATCCTGTCGATCTCCGCCGGCTGAAATAACCAGGGCAGATGGAAGCTTGACCTCAGCCTCTGCCCACACGCCTAGACCGATGAGCCCAAAGACTATCCAGTGACGCATCATCGGAACTGCCTAAGCCGCCGGCGAATTCGAGCCCGCTGCTCGGGAGTTAAACTTTGCCATCTTTGAAATCGATTGCGATACCGTTCCCGCTGAGTGGGACTCATACGCCGCCAACGCGCGAGGCTCCGCCTCAACCGCTGCTTTTGCTCATCGGGGAGGGCCTTCCATCGCTTAAGACGTTCTCGAATTTTGTCCTGTCTTGCCTTGGGCAAAGCTCGGAATCTCTTGTGAGCTTCAATCAGCTTTTCTTTTTGCTCGGGAGAAAGGTTCTTAAATTTCTCCCACCGAGCCTTCACCAAACGCTTTTGCTCGGGGCTCAAAGAGTCCCAGCGCGAAGCCCCTGAGTTCGTCTCTTGAGCCCCCACTTTCATAGAAGTCAGACCCAGCAAAGCACTATAAATCAAAAATTCACGACGATTCATAATCCCCCTCCTTGTGAAGAGGTTTCGTCTGAGCTCACTTCCACAGCTTCTGCATCATCCATATTCTCGATCACGTCCCAATCTTTTTCTCCTTCAACAGCTTCGAAATCGAGGAGAAGGTCGAGATTATTGAGCATTTCAGTGTCTACGTTTTCCATGATATCTACCTACCCTAATTAGGCTTCGGACTTTTCGTCCCAAGCCTCCAAATCGTCTAAGTCTTCCAACAAGTCCAAATCCTCGATCCATTCCACTTCAGCTGCCTCAATTCCCTCCTGAGCTGCAAACGCAAGAAGATCCATATCTAAATCACTTTCTACTGTCGGAGACTTCTTCCACAACAAAACGGCCAACGCCGCCATAGCGCCAGATGGAACAAGCGCGATCAACGATCTGCGCCAAAATTGTCTGCGATTTTGTTGGCGAATTTCAGCCAACTCTCGCTCGACAGCGTTAAGAACTTGGGCGTCATGCTTTTCATTCGAGTCTTGATTAATAATATCCTGCCAACGTTTCATGAGACCCCCTTCAGCCGAGTCTCAAGTGTTTGTCGGGCTCTAAAAATCAATGACTTCACGGCTCCCTCTGAAACGCCGATCGCCGAGGCAACATCGTTGTAACTCACATCTTCTGTGAGCCACATAACCATGGCCACTCTCTGATTGTCGGGAAGTTCATCAATCCATGCCTGAATCTTTTTGACTTCCTGCTGTCGAGAAAAGATCTGCTCAAAATCGTCCTGTGAAGGAGAATTTTCTAATGATTCGGAATCCGCAGTCAGGTTCCCGCGCCTCTGCTCAAGTAGCGTCAGGGAGCAATTTCTGACAATTTTAAGCAGCCAGCTACGAAATGTTCCTTGGTCTTGATAGTTGGCCGCGGCCTTAACTACGCGTATCCAAACTTCTTGGGATACGTCTTCTGATAGTGAAGGATCTCCAACGATTCTTCTTCCGTAGCCCAAGACTAACCCCTTGTGGCGTTGGAAGAGCGTTTGAAAAGCTCGCGAATTTCCTTTAGCGATCTGTTTCATAAGTTCTCCATCTGCCACATCGTTCATACCTATTCACAGTAATTGAGATTCACGGTTCGACTCAAGCCATCCTTCGTCAACGTTGCCGAGCCGCAACCATTAAACTCGACTTCAGCCGAGCCCGAGATAGAGCCCGCGTAATTTACCAGCAATTTGCCCGATATCGGATGGCAGCAAGTCCCACTGTAAGTCAGGTTCTGGGGTGAGTATGTTGCCGTAAACTTCGCACGATTATGATTCACTTCAAATTGACCACCATCAATCACCCGCCCAGATCGGCTTAGGGTATTATAAAGCCCCACAGAACTGGTGGTGCGCACGCTGACATCAAAGCGAGTCCTTCCTAAGTAGGTCAGAACCTTTCTTTTACCAAGCACAGACAATGACCAGGCGTTTGCCGATAATCTCTCGAGGAGTCCACCACCGCCATATGTGGCCCCGCGATAGTCTGTTTGCGAAAGACTCGAAATGGCCAGTTCACCCCCATAAACACCACTAATACTGAGATCGTAGGTGCGATTGACTTGGTCACCCACATCAATCTGGCAGCTTCCATCTGTATAAGACAATTTGGCCCAACCGGTTAGACTGGCTCCACGCGCCAGCGGACAACCGTTATAGACTGCGCTTCGTTCAGAGCCCGATCCAGCAGGTGTACAAGCCTCATAAATGGGCCGGGCACAGGTGGCCGCCCAAGCTTCAGGAACAAGTTGCTGCCATACTTTTGCGACGTAATCTTGCGTTCGTAGAGCCATGCCACTCGCTAGACTAGAACCAGCCTGGTCATCAGCGACTGCCGAGAGAGCCGTAATTCCACTTTCAACAGAGGTCTCCACTGTATCGAGTCCCGCTGCATTGTTTTCGCTATCAAAGATTTGTCGTTTACCGCAGGCCACGAGTGTGGTGGCTGCAATTACGGTGACGAGGACTAGGCTTCTTTGTGGTTTCATAAACTCTCCTCAAATTGTGTGGCCTGGAGCAATGTCACCAGGCTTACATCAAAGCAAACCGCCCTTTGGAGCAAAAGTTGCGGAGTAATGAGTAAAATTTATGCCAATGATTTCAGGTGTTTACGTCGCATCGATTGAATCAGTTTGAGATCCCAATCAGCGGCCCCAAAGGCACCAATTCCGCTCTTGAGGTGTAACCAGATGAGACTATGAATAGTTTATTTTCTTTCGGTCCTACATCTTGAAAATTTTTTGCCGCGATTGCACCTTCTTGCGGATTGGAATTTGCCTCAGTAGCCTCTGCGACAACAAGAATCGAAGAACTAAAGGAGAGCGACGATGAAAGCAGTATTTTTAAACCTAAACTTGAAGCTCACGGCCCTCAGTGTGCTTGCAAGTCTGATCACGACGGCCCTTGCCGCAAATCCCGCCAAACCAAATTTGCACGAATGGGGTACCTGTAAAGCCTTAACGCCTGAGGCTGTTGTGATTAGCGGTGATGTCAAACGAGTAAAGCCCGCCGTAAGAGCTGACGTGATTAAGCTTTATGTGACAGACCATTACGAGCTTGTCGCGGATCTTAAGGGTTCAGCCCTACTCAATGACAAT
>JAPKGD010000139.1 GCA_026648125.1 Bdellovibrionales bacterium
GGGCAAGCCCCTCATCTCGCGCCGGGTGTGGGTGCTGGGCACCGACCCCGGCCGCATCGCCGCGGCCCAGGCTTTTTAGGAAGGCTCTAGACCTGATCATCGGTAAGTGGCCTCCGGAAAGAAGAAGCTCGCGCCCAGCGTAATAAATAAGTCGTTGTGGCTCGTTTTAGTCGTACCTGCACCAGTGACTGAGTCCACTTCAGCTTGGAAGAAGTTCCAAACGATATCCCATCGGATGGCAACTTTCTTTGATACGGCGAAGGCCTGACCCGTGCCAAAATGGAAGGTCGGCTCACCTTTCTTTTGGGTTTGTGTCAGCCCCATCCCACCTGTGAAGTACAGGTCAAACGGTACAATGTGACGATTTAAAAACGTGATTTTTCCATAAACCGGAGTCCACTTGTAGGCAGCCCCCATATAGTTCTTAGCCGTCACAAGATTTGTAGTTTGAACATCCCGTTTCTCTTCCAAATTGTTAGTTACTGACCGACGCGTGTTCGAAAAGATCATGTATTGAAATTCGATTCCATGTTTTTCAATCAAATGGTAGGCAGCACGAAGTCCAAGCCCTAGATTGTTAAAGAACGGATTATTCACACTGGTCATTGCCGAACCCGTCAGTTCAAAGCGGCCAGTTCGTGGTAAAAACCGACGCTGAATGACCGCTACGTCGCTAAAGGGTGCGAGATTTGCCAACTCAGATAGGGTGGTTACTTCCTTCGCAGGCTCCTTCGACTTAGGTGTAACTGCCTCTCGCTTTTTTGATTTTTCTTGATCGTATCTATCGTAGAGGGCCTCAACTTCTCCGGCGCCTTCGGAATCTCCTGAACCGCCCTGCCCCTCACCAACTGAGGCTCCTTCGTCTCCCGAGAAATCGTCTTGAGCAAATGCGGAAACTGAACTCGTCATCAAAAGTGATGCGACGAGAAAACTTATTATGGAGGTTCCTAATCGTATGCGCACTGTTGCAACCTCAATAGATGAACGACTTAGTTACAATATCACGTTACCAAAAATACCTTGAGAAACTAAATGTTTATAGGATGACTGGACTTAGAGCAGGTAGACCAGGCCTAGACTAAGGTAGGTCTTAAAGAACCAATCCTTGTCGAAATCCGTCTCAGCAGGCTTTGTCCCGCCGGTGTCCAGGTCTTGAGAAGTCGCATCGGGACCATTGTACATGAGTAGCTTTAAATCAAATCGGGCGGCCAGCTGCTTTGTCAGATAAAAGTTCTGACCAAAGCCCACATTGAGGGCGATGTTTGATATTCCTCCGGTTTGGATGACTCCAATGCCTGCCAAACCAAATAGCGAAAGATTCATGACTGTCTGTTTTGAGAGCGAGATCTTTCCGTAATAAGCAGTAAATTGATAGTTTCCTAGGAGCATCCATTTTGGCGCAGGTGCTTCACTTGCATCGAACGACTGAGTTGGGGCCAGCCCTTCTCCTCGTTTAAGCTGCTCCCCATACTGAGTCATGCCACTCATGAACATGTTAAAGGCTAAGTTGACCGCGTGCTGGTCGGTGAGATGGTAAGTACCATTGATTGAAAAGTTGAGCGGATTATAGAACGGTTCATTCATCGCTAATCCTACACCCGCTCCGAATTCAAACCGTTTCGCAGTTTCAACGTTTCTATTCAGTACACTTCGTACTTTTTCAAATACTGGCACAACGGTTTCTGTCGCCAATTCGTCCTCTGGAAATTCAACGGTATCTGCAAAACCAGCCGCACTCGAAAATGTCAAAACGGCCGCGGTGATGTAACTCCGCCAGGATTTTGTTGTTTTCACAAGATGTCTCCTCGACACCATCTTACGAGCACAAGATACAGAATGGCTAGATAGTCCCTGTTGGTCCGGCCTTTGGTCTATCTGATATTTGCCTTTAAAAGGTCCTGAAGGTGAAGCAGGCCGACTGGTTTGCTCAAATTTGCCGAGGCCTTATCAATTGCAAAAAGAATCTGAATCTGAAACTGTTGCATTAGAAACAATGCTTTCTCCGCAAGCTCCTCTTGATCCACTGTTTTTGGCATCTTAGACATTAGATCTTTAGCTGTTTCGGTGAGAGGTGCTTGGGTCTTCTCAAAACGACGGCGGATGTCTCCGTCTGTGACCACACCGATTAAGGACCCATTCTCGTCCACTACTCCAGCCACACCACGCACTTCTTTGGCTGTCATAATCGACAAAACTTTAACAATTGAATCCTCCGGACGAACCAAGGGCACAGCGTCTCCAACGTGCATGACGTCCTTGACTCTTGTCGTAAGTCGGCGCCCCAACTTGCCACCAGGGTGATACTCAGCAAAGTCTTCCTTTTTAAACCCTCGCGCCTTTAGCGCAGCTGTAGCCAAGGCATCTCCAAGAGCGAGCGTCGAAGTGGAACTCGACGTGGGCGCTAAGCCCATGGGGCAGGCCTCCTCAGTAATTACAACTTCAAGGCAAACTTGCGCCGCCCGGCCCAAAGAACTCTCTTTATTTCCTGTCAATGAGATCAAAGGGATGTTCTTTCGCGCGACATACTGAAGCAACGGCGCAAGCTCAGGGGTTTCGCCCCCAAAGCTAATCGCGATGACCAAATCTCCTCGTGCCACAACGCCAAGATCGCCATGGCTAGATTCTGCTGGGTGGACAAATACGGAAGGTGTGCCGGTTGAACTTAACGTGGCCGAAATCTTTCGCCCGACATGCCCGGACTTGCCCATACCCGTAACAATCACTTTTCCCTGGCAGGCCAAAAGCATCTCCACCGCTCGGTCAAAGCGCTCATCCAGCTTTTCTGCCATTTTCAAAAGACTTTGCGCTTCGACTTGTAGGACCCTTCGAGCTTCTTCTAGGTGACTCATTCAAAAAACCTTAATTAGATGTGAATGCTTCGGCGAGAGACGACTTTTCCAAGCGAAGGCTTTTTGCCCTCTCTGGGTCTTCGCTCTTGATCTCGCTGCCGCTGGCGATGTTCCAAACCTGCTGCAACAAAACTTGTAAACAGCGGGTGAGGGGCCATAGGTTTAGACTTAAATTCAGGATGGAATTGCACTCCCACAAACCAAGGATGTGCCGAAATCTCAATGATCTCTACCAGATCTCGGTCCTCACAAATGCCTGAGAGGTTCATCCCCTTCTTTTCAAAGAGTGGTCGAAACTTGTTATTAAACTCAAAACGATGTCGATGCCGCTCATGCACGAGCGACTGACCATAAGCCAAGTTGGCCCGAGATCCCCTTTTCAAGGTACAGGGGTAAGAACCCAATCGCATGGTTCCACCCATGTCTTTTACTGACTTCTGCTCCTCCATAAGATCTATGACCAAATTACGCGCCGCTTTTCGAGGTGGCAAAAATTCGCGGCTGGTCGCATCTGCGATTCCGCAAACGTTTCGCGCAAACTCAATAGCGGCAAGTTGCATCCCAAAGCAAATACCAAAAAATGGAATTCTTCGTTCTCGAGCAAAATTAATTGCGGCAATTTTTCCTTCGACACCCCGCTCACCAAATCCACCTGGTACGAGAACGCCGTCCACCTTCTCAAGAGCGCTTGCAGCTTTCTCAGCCGTGAGATCTTCGGAATCAATGTAAGTGATCTTCACCTGGCAATTGTTTGCAATCCCACCGTGTACGATGGCCTCATGAAGCGACTTATAGCTCTCCTTCAAATCAACATATTTTCCAACCACACCAATGGTGATTTCTTTCGCTGGTGACTGAAGTGTTTTAACCATCTTTTGCCAACCAGCCATCGAGGGGGCTTGGGTGTCGAGCCCCAATCGTGTAACAACCTTTTCATCAAATTTTTCATCATGAAGGGTCAGAGGAACTTCATAGATAGAAGAGGCGTCTATTGCGGCAATAACGTTGTCGGGATGGACGCTACAGAATAAGCCAATCTTTGACTTGAGTTCGTTCGGAATTTCGCGATCACTTCGGCAAATAAGAAAATCGGGTTGAATACCAACTTCCCGAAGCTCTTTGACGGAGTGCTGGGTCGGCTTACTTTTAAGCTCTCCTGCCGCTGCAATATAGGGCACATAAGTAACATGCACAAAAATTGAATTCTCAATGCCCACATCAACGCGCATTTGCCGAATTGCTTCAATGAAGGGCAGGCCCTCAATATCACCAACCGTGCCACCAATCTCTACAATTACCACCTCAGAACCCTGTGCGGCCTCATAGATTCTCGACTTAATTTCGTCAGTGATATGGGGAATGACCTGGACCGTACCACCCAAATAATCCCCACGCCGTTCCTTACCGATAACACTTTCATAGATTTGCCCGGCCGTTACACTATTACTGCGATTGACGTTGACGTGGGTGAACCGCTCATAATGCCCCAAATCTAGGTCAGTTTCAGCGCCATCTTCCGTCACATAAACTTCACCGTGCTGAAGTGGAGACATCGTTCCTGGATCCACATTGATGTAGGGATCAAATTTCATGATCGAAATTTTAAGTCCGCGTGCCTCCAAAAGAGTTCCCAAGCTCGCTGCAGTAAGGCCCTTACCCACCGAGGAAACCACACCGCCTGTTACAAAAATGTACTTCTGGATAAGCCTTTTTTTTGTCGTGGAAAGAGCGTCACGCGCCGTGATTTTTGTTCGCTTCGCCGGTTTCTTCTTGGCCATAATCACCTCTTTAAGCGCATTAACTGCTCAATCTTCTTTACGTCATCGGGAGTGTCAACACCCCAAGAATCATGCTCCACCTGAATAACTCGAATTCTTGCACCCAGGTACAGCGCACGCAATTGCTCAAGCCCTTCAGCAAGTTCAAGTGGCGTAGGCCCATGGGAACAAAACTTTGCCAAAAAGCTCTTTTTGTAGGCGTAAAGTCCGATGTGCTTCAAACATATCCCCCCTGCCTGCGGAGCGTCAACTCGGGAATAAGGGATCGCAAATCGGCTGAAATAAATCGCCTCATTTCGATTATTTAATACAATCTTTGCGGTCGTTTGAGACGACAAATCACCTTCGCGAAGTTCCCTGCCTAATGTGGCCATATCAAGACTGGGATCGACTTGAAAAGGCGTCACCAGCTCATCTAAAAGTCCGCCACTTAGCAGAGGCTCATCGCCTTGAATGTTGACCGCCACGTCGCAGTCCAAATCGGCAATGGCGGCCCAAACTCGGTCACTTCCAGAGGGTAATTCCGAAGCCGTCATGACCGCACGAACACCGGACTTCTCTGCCACTTCAGCGATTCGTTGATCATCGGTAGCCACCAAAATTTCTTCGATTTTTCGGCTCTGCTTGGCGCCTTCAATCACCCAAGCAATCATTGGTTTTCCCGCAATTAAAGTCAGCGGCTTTCCAGGAAATCGTGTAGCGGCGAACCGCGCCGGAATAACTCCCAAGACTTTCATTTGGATTTTACCCAGTTTTTGAACACAAAATCCTCCACATCCGCGATGGTCTTACGATCTCGCTCCGTCACTAAAAATATATCTCGCTCGTGGCTTTGTCGGGCGATTTCTTGCTTCCTCTTTTGAGCCTCAGATTTTGACAGGGTATCCATCTTTGTGAGAACGAGAGCGACCCGACGCCCATGGGACTCTGCAAAATCTCGAACCTGGATCTCATCCGCGGTCCAGTCTCTTCGAATATCCATCAGAAGAATAAGACCGACGAGATTGGCCCTTTCGCGGATGTAGGTTTCGATGAGCCCTTCCCACCCCGCCTGTTCATCGCCTGATCGCTTTGAAAAGCCATACCCCGGCATATCAACAAATCGATACTTTGTGCCCGCGTCGAAAAAATTGAGGAGGCGAGTCTTACCCGGCACCTGACTCACCTTAGCTATGCGAGATGCGCCCAGAGCATTTAAAAAGGACGATTTTCCCGCATTTGACCGGCCTGCCAAAGCCACCTCTGGTCGGTCTCCCTTTG
>JAPKGD010000014.1 GCA_026648125.1 Bdellovibrionales bacterium
GTAATATTTAGGGTTGTATACGTGCCCGCTCCATTCGTAACCGTGCGCTCAACCAAGGTATCATCATTCAGCCGTATCGCCACCTTGTAGGTAGTGGCAGCCTCAATAGTCACGGATTTGTCTAATGTTACAGAGCTTGCCGTTGCGCTGACCAGATCCCCCGGGGGCGTGGCGGCTACCATTACCGGCACCATTTCTAATCTTTTACCAAAACTCAATTGGGCCAAAGAACATGGCTTTGCCAGGGTACTTCAGTCCACAAGCATCATCGTTGAGGACCAAAAGCAGGGAACACTTAATTCGATTACTCGCCTTCCCTATCAAGTCGTGAACAGCCAAGGACAACCTTCAACCAACTTTGAAGAGACCGGTCTTCGCGCCTCAATAAAGCCCCAGATTCTGGGAGCCCGATCGGATAGCGTAAAGCTAGAGATGTCTTTTGCAGTTAAGAGCTTAATCAGCTATTCGGCCCAGGGGCCACTGACATCGGCGCGAGAACTGCAAACCACAATTCACGTGCGAAGCGGTCAGTCCGCTGCTGTGGGTGGATTGATCACCAATGACAGTGCAACCAACTATAATAAGCTTCCCGCGGATGCCAGTGCCAATCCGATCATTTCGTTATATGCCTCACGGGACTTCCGTCGCAATCAGAGCCAATTTGTGGTCTTTGTGACTCCAATTATTAAGAGCTCGGCAAGCAGCGGCTCTGAAGAGATCAAGCGCAAGTTCCGACTGACGAACTAGGGGCCCGACTAAGGTCAGGTTTCCCGCTTAAAGTGGTTATGCCTGAATCAAAAAAAACCGATAAGAATTCGATGGAGTGTGGTTATGGCCATTCATGAGAATTGCCATTTAATTTGCGTACTTGGCGGAAAAGGCGGGGTCGGCAAAAGTGTATTTGCAGCAAACCTTGCTGCCGCCATTTTACAAGAAATGCGTGTCCCCACTTTGTTGCTCGATCTCGACGCTAAAAGTGCGGGTGACCAGAATGTCATTTTAGGAGTGCGTCCTCAAAAGACCGTTGGTGAAATAGCAACATTTGCAGGAGCAATTACCCCACAGAGTCTGCCAACGCTTATCACCAATCACCCCTCTGGCCTATCTTACATTGGTGCTGTGCAAGGTCCCGAACAGACGCTCAATGCACCGGCGGATTTATTCCGAAAGCAACTGCTAACAATCTCGCAAAGCTACCGATTTGTCGTCGCGGATATTGGCTGTGATTTTGATGCCCTTCAACTTGGCATTCTCGAGGATGCGAGCGCAGCCGTCGTGGTTGCGTCCCCAGAAATACTTGTGGTGAATCAAACCAAGAAAATCCTAAACGATCTGTTAAGCGCTTCTTTTCCAATCGATTTATTTCACCTTGTTTTGAACAAAGTCTCACGAACGAGTATCGACCCACGGGCCATTGGCCAAGCTTTGCGCCGCCCTATTTTAGCGCAAGTCCCACAGGATGATACGACGGCCTTCGCTGCTCTCCAAAGATCTTCACCTTTTGTGCTATCTGCTCCAACTTCTCCCATCTCGCTTGCTTATCATGATGTGGTTCGACAATTAACCGGCGGAATTCTGCAAAAGGGAAAAGCCTCGGCCCGCCCCAAAGCGCAAATCCCAACTTCAAAGTCGAGTGCCCAAATTGGCGGACAAACTTCAACCCCCGACCAGAAGGGCCCCCGCGCTAAAACGAAGAAGGTCATTGATTCTATCACTCTCCTAAAGATGCAGGTCCATTCGGCGCTCATCAAAGAAATGGATCTTAAGAAGGATTTAATGAACACCGAGGGCGACCCGGAGAAGGCCAAAGAACTGCGCAATAAGACGCAGAGAATTGTGTCTGGCATCACCGACCGACTTGCGCCCACTCTGAGTCGTGATGAGAGAGCACGAGTTATCAAGGAAGTTTTAGATGAATCTCTCGGCTTGGGGCCCCTTGAAGAGCTCCTCGCGGACCCAACCGTAACTGAGATTATGGTTAATGGTTCTGATATGATTTATATAGAAAAATCTGGAAAGCTGCAGCTTTCAACGGTGACATTTACTTCAAACAATCATCTCAAAACTGTTATCGAACGTATTGTAAATCCGCTCGGGCGACGAATTGATGAAAGAACTCCTTACGTTGATGCCCGCCTTGTCGATGGAAGCCGGGTGAATGCCATCATCGAACCCCTTGCTATTGATGGCCCTGCGGTCACCATTCGAAAGTTTCCTCAAGATCGAATCACCGCTGACGACTATGTGCAGCGATTTGGATCAATGACAAAGTCGATGGTCGAACTGCTGCGCATCTGTGTCGAACAAGGTCTCAACATTATCATTTCTGGCGGTACGGGCTCTGGTAAAACAACTTTGCTGAATGTCATGTCCGGCTTTATCCCCTCCAATGAGCGAATCATTACTGTAGAGGATGCGGCCGAATTACAGCTGAAACAGGAGCACGTTGTGCGCCTCGAGACCAGACCAGCCAATATGGAGGGAACGGGTGAAATTTCCATCCGCGACCTGATACGAAACAGTCTCCGTATGCGCCCTGATCGCATCATTGTGGGAGAGTGCCGAGACGGTGCGGCACTCGACATGCTTGCGGCAATGAATACGGGTCATGACGGCTCAATGACTACGGTTCACTCCAACTCTCCCCGTGAGGCCATCTCTCGTCTTGAAACGTTGTGTATGATGGCAGGCATGGAATTACCCTCTCGAGCGATTCGGGAGCAAATAGCTGGTGCCGTTGATCTTATTGTTCAAATCAGCCGGATGAGTGATGGAAGCAGAAAGATTTTGAGCATTACTGAAGTTGTCGGGATGCAGGGCGAAACAATTACCCTTCAAGAGATCTTCCGCTACAAAGAGGAAGGTTTTGACAAGAATCGAAAGATCATCGGCCAATTTCAGCCTTTAGGAATGATTCCTACCTTCATTGAAGAATTCGAAGCTCGTGGAGTGAATGTTCCACGCAATCTCTTTCTGCCAAATCAAGACGACGGCAAGTCTCCCACAAGTTCAGCTGGAGCTGCTAAACTTAGCCCTCCCGGAGTATTAAATAAACCGCGCATGAGTGGGTCAACCCCCGCGAATCCGATAAAAAAAGCCAGCGGAGGAAATGACGAGTGAGCGGGATTCTCTCCAATCAGATCTTTGTTTCTATGGTTGTTGCCGTTTGTGTATTCTTTCTGTCCTACCTTTGGATAGATAAGATAATGGCTTTTGCCCACAGTCGCAGTGTGGGTTCAAAACAGACCGTTAAGTCCACCTTCGAAAAGATGCTCGTTGAATATGATCCGAAGCGGCTCAACTTAATGCTCAATTTGGCGAGCTATGGAATGGGCGGTGTTTTCTTTTTATTGTTTTGGCCAAACATTATTCCGGGCCTCATCTTTGGTGCAACAGCAATTCTCGTGGGATGGACACTCCCCAAGATTCTTGTTCAGAACATGTGGGAAACTCGCTGTAACCGGTGCGTGGAGCAAATGGTTGATGGTCTTACGATGATGGCAAATGGTATTCGCGCAGGGCAAAGTATTACCCAAGCGATGGAGAGAGTCGCTGAAAATATGAAAGGCCCGTTTCCACAGGAATTGGCCCTCATTCTAAACAAAACTCGCCTTGGAATGTCCGTGGAAGATGCCATCGCTGAATTTGCAGAGCGCATTCAACGACAAGATGTTCAGATGCTCGCCACTTCTATTTTGGTTCTTAAAGAAACAGGCGGAAATTTAGCAGAAACTTTTTCGACAATTGTGACCACTATTAGAGAACGTCAAAAGGTCGAAAAAAAGGTCCAAGCGCTAACGGCCCAGGGGACCATGCAGGCCATTATTATTACTTTAGTCCCGTTTGTTCTCATCATACTCTTCTTTCTGATCGACCCCGCCTATATTATGCCCTTGTTCACCAAGCCTTTAGGATGGTTCTTCCTAGTCCTTATGGTCGGTTTGCAATCAATCGGCCTAGTCATGATGAAGAGAATTGTTACAATTAGAGTGTAAGGTTTGAGAAGGAGCTTCCATGAAGGCAAAGCTTGCGTTGATGATTGCGGTTTGGTCCACTTCTGCATTCGCCGTAGTAGATATGAAAACTGCGAATTTCGCAGATACTTGGGTTGATCTCTCTGCGCCAGGTTCTGGCTATGATTTAAAAGTTCAACGCACCTATAATAGCCGTACAATCTATAGCGGGATATTTGGTTTCGGATGGTGTTCGGATTTCGAAACTCGACTTGAAGTTACGCCAGAAGGAAATCTCAAGGTCATTGAGTGCGGCGCAGGTGCAGAAATCACCTATTCGCTAAAAGGTTTCGACGGCAAAAAAGTCGGCCAAACTGTTGAGTCTATCTTAGCCGAAGTGAAAAAGCGCAACCCTGGAATGTCTTCTAAATCTCTTGCTGATTTGACTCGCGACCTAAAAGAGGATGATTTCTTTCGCGAGGAATTTGCACGACGGATTGGTCTCAAGGGCAGTGCTCTAAAGGATGCCACTTACTATGCTAATGGACGAGAAAATGAAACTGTGGCGAAGTCGGCAGATAATTATAAGCGCACCCTCGCAGATGGAACTTATCAACTTTTCGACCCGGTTGGACGCCTCCTCGCTCTTTACGATCGAAACGGTAATTCACTTAAGATGGTCTACCAGAAAGACCTTCTCTCTGGGGTTGTCGACAATAACGGCCGCCGTCTGACAATTCTTTATCATCCAAATACAAAGAGGGTTCGTAAAATCACAGGTCCCAATGGCCTAACCGCACAGTACACCTTTAAAGGCGAGGACCTAAAAGAGGTGAGGAATGCGTTTAAGACCAAGTATTCTTATGATTACGACGACGTTCATAACTTAACAAAAATCTCTCAGCCCGACGGCACCACTCGGCAAATTAAGTATAACGCCGACAAAGATTGGGTGACGAGTTACATCAACGAAAAAGGATGTGTCGAGAAATATGAGTACAAGGTAAATGAAGACGATCCTAAGAACCATTACTGGTCAAATGTCGTCAAAACCTGCGGAACCGAAGTCACCAACAAGAGCACCTACGAGTTCTTTCATAAAATGCGTAGTGACGGCATAGGAGCCTATCTCTTTCGAGTTAAGTCCGATGTAAATGGCCTAATTTCCGATGTGACCTACCACGAGACATTTGGAAAGCCTTTGATCGTCATTCGGGGAAATTTTAAAACTGAGTACACTTATTTTGACTCCGGGCTGGTTAAAACCAAAAAGGAGCAAGGGCGTACCACAGCGTTTGAATATAAAAACAGTTGCAACAAAGTTTCTAAAGTAGAAGTGACTTATACCGATTTAAATTCAAAGCCTGAAAAGGTGCTTAAGCAGGTCAGCACCACTTTCAACTATGACAATAAAAAATGTAATCTGATGACAGCCCAAAACTCTGACGGGCAAACGGTCAAATTGAAATATGACCTGCGTGGGAGAATCGAAACCATTGAGGATCAGTCTAAGAAGTTGGTAAAGATCAAATATGAGGAGCGCTTTGGAAAGCCCGAAGTGGTCACGCGGCCCGGCCTTGGCACAATTAAGGTGAGCTATAAAGGTGATGGTGAGATTAAGTCCGTTGATAGCAAAGAAGGTCCTCGCGTTGCTGTACAGGTTGCTAGTATTTTTAATAATCTGTTGGAGATTATTGCTCCAGCAGCAGGCGATGTTAGTCTCTAGGGGGAAATTTATGAAAGTCCTATTTGGTCTCTTAACGCTACTTTTTTTGACGAGCACCTTTCAGGCCTTTGGGGACCCCAATATAAAGCCCGAAGGAGATCCAAAAAAGTCCGAAGCGGATTCGCCAGATTGCAATCAGCCCGGCTCCTCCTGCATAAAGAACTTCACCACCGGCCGATTGTCCCCTACTCAACAGGAGGCTAAAGCCAAAGCGGATAGCCTACTGGGAAGCAGCAAGCCCGAAGATCTCGATAAGAGCAAATCTGGGACGAGTAAATAGGCCAGGAGGACGATCTCTCAAAGCCCCCTTCGCCAAGTCACAGAGACCAAAAATGGGCACCAAGGTGTCAATTCTTTATCCGATTCCACCCCTAGTGCTCAATTTAAATATCTGAAATCACTTACTTTTATTGATCCGTCTCAAAATGAGACATGGCACCATTCTCGCTCTACTTAAGGCATGACGGACCAATTGAATTGGTCATGGCAAAGGAGAACCGAGATGAAAAATCTAATCCTTGCGGCCTGTGCAAGCCTAATGTTGGCAAGCCTTGCCGAAGCAAAGAGCAAGACAAGCCTGGCTGAGTCGAGCCAAAATGCAATCGCTCAGAGCCAAGACTGCGCCAAAAAGACTGACCGCAGCTGGAATGGTCGATCCCCTGCCCAAGCCAGTAGTGAAGCAGATAAGTGGCTTAAGATGGCTAAAGCGAACCCAGGAAAAAAGATTGGTCGCGGACGAGCCATAACTGAGGGTCGATAAAAAATTATTCTTCGTCTTGTGTTGAGCGGGACTTTTCATAGCTTTCGCTGCGCTTAAAATCAAAATTGAGCGCCCGCTCAGCCTGCTCTTTTCTTTGACCAGAGCCCTTCCACTTCTTATTGACCTGCGCTGAAATCCAATTTGTCGACTGTCGCACGGCTCGGGCACCGCTCTCTGCGGCCGCTTGAATAGGTGACATAATCGGCGATGTTCTAATAAAGCGACTTGCGTGATCCTCAAGAGTGCTGCTCCCAACATGAACTTGCAGGAGAGCCACAATTAAAAAAGTCACAATGAGCGTCTTTATAAAAAACATGAGATTTAACATGACCCCTCCTTGGAGCTATTCCTGGCCAACGGCAGCCCGTATGGCCTTAAGCAAATCTTCACGATTAAACGGCTTCACAATGTAATTGCATGCTCCCGCCTCGAGAACTCGCATCACCATGGTCTCTTGATCGAGGGTTGAACATGCAACCACTTTGATATCTGGGTGCTCCGCGATGATCTCTTTTGTCGCTTCAATACCACTTTTGCGTGGCATTACGAGGTCCATAAGTACGACTTGCGGCTTCAATTGGCGCACGACCTCAATCGCGTCTTCACCATCCTGGGCTTCGCCAATGACTTCAATTCCCGTATTATTCAGAGTGTGGCGAATGACTTCACGGATGAACGGAGCGTCATCTACAATAACGAGTTTGATTGCCATAGGGTTTATTATAAGGTCTTCGGAGCGTAGACCCAAATACTTTGGAGTCCAATGGAAGCATCTGTTGTCGCAAACCATCTCATCGAATTTTTGCAAGGCTTTGACGGGGTCACGGCGTATGCGGCAATTCTAGGCCTTTTACTTGTTTGTGGACTTGGTGTTCCACTTCCTGAAGACATTACTTTGGTCGGGGCTGGGATCTTGGCTGCTCTGGGTTCGATTTCTCTTCCGGGAGCATTGGTTGCTGGATTTTTTGGTGTGCTTATCGGAGATGCGATTCTCTTTAATTTGGGCCGTCGTTACGGGAGAGCCGTGTTTGAAATGCCAGGTGCTCGCCGCATTTTTACAGCTGAGAGAATCGCGATTGCAGAAAAAAAGGTCCTCAATAATTCACGATTTATTTGTTTCACGGCCCGATTTTTACCGGGCCTGAGGGCCCCAATCTATTTGACCGCTGGTATTATGGGCGTTCGACCCGCTATATTTTATGGCCTTGATGGTCTCGCCGCCCTAGTGAGTGTTCCCATTTGGGTTGTAGGCGGTTGGTGGTTTGCTCTACACGTCGACATCGATACGGGTCTGGAATACGCGAAAAAGACCCAGGAGTATATCATCGTTGTTGTTTTCTCGTTGGTGTTTGGGTATTTCCTCTTCCGACGGTATAAGAAACGCAAACATCTGAATCAATTGCCCCAGCGATAGCCTAAGCTAAATATGCTCGTTCCCGTCGTTACCGAAACCCCAGATGGGCTTGAACCTGTATTTGGGTCGGCCGTATTCGCTGCTCCCTTAAAGAGAGTTCTCTCGACAGAATGGGCAAAGTTCCAAAAAATCTGACTTCGCCGACTCATAGTATGAAGTCCTCCCACAGATATACCAACCACCGTCGTTTCATCCTTGGTTCCAGACTTAACACTAATTGCGGTGGCTCCTTCAGAATGCTCCGCCCGCGGGGTGATCCATCCCCCGAATTGCCAAGCAAATTCAGGGTCTCTTGGGATACCAATCTCAAGTGAAAGCTTTACGCCAGAAGTTTTCGTACGAATTCGATCGGTGGCATTTGGTGGAACGTTGGTTTTAGTTTCGCTGAAGTCCACACCTAAAGTAACGTAGTTTGAATGACGAGAAACTCCAAAATAGTTTCTCCACTTCAGTCCCGCTTCAAACCAGCTAAAATCGATAGCAACTCGATCTCGACTCCCGGGCTGGGAGTATATGGAAGATTCAAGGCTATTCGCAAAAGACGCAGATATTGCAAAAAACGGTGAGGCCCAAATCCGTGCGCCCAATTGAAATCCTGGACCTCCTGTCGAATAAGACCTGTACCAGTAGTTACTGCTCGAGTCTGAGTAAAAGAACATCGGCGCAACACTAAGATCCAAGAGATTCTGTCTTGGATCTTCTTCATGAACTTTTCCTAAGTAGTGCGCCATTTCCTCTGGGCTTCCGCCCAAAACCGCATCGCGAACCTGAACAGTCACATTCTTCTCTACGTTTGATCCCGGAGCTCCGTCCGCCGTTTTGGGGGTCTCCACCACGTCGATCTTCATATCGGGAGCAGAGGGGGACGTGGACTTGCTTTCGCTCGCCGCGGCCGGTCTCTTGGGCTCAATTTTTGCCGGAAGCTTGTTAACTGGTGCGGGTACCGGTGTCGAGGTCCGATTATCTCCAGGCCTTATCGTATACCGACCTCGATCTAATTGCGTCTTGTCGGGCGCCTGGCTCCCGCCACGCAGGAGTATTGCCGACGTTGGATCGATCTGCGCAGACGCCAGAAATCCATTTAGACTGAGGGCGAGGAACAAAAGGTGCTTTACCATGCTCTATCTTTTCGGAACCGCAAGTTATCTACTTTATGCAAATTGACCGCAAGCTTAGCATCACGGCAAAATGTAACAGAGGGTCTAATGATGGCACTGTGCACCTCCAATATTCGAGCTCTAATCGCATTTACTGCGGTTCTATCAGGAGCTTTTTTCTATCCGACTTTGGTCCAGGGCCAGGTCTCTCAAAATGCCACAACTTACAAGAGCGAAATTGACGAGCTTTTGAGTATCAATTCGGTGAGCGTACTTCCCTTCTCAGACAATGTTCAGGGCATTTATTCTCGCCCCCTCGAATCTCACCTCACTGAAGCTATAAGCAAAATGCATCGTTGGGACTATCAGCCCTTGAATTCGATTGGTCCCGTTCTCTCCCCAGAAGATCTTGAAGGAGATATTGAAAAGGCACGGCAAATGGCCGGTGGTGTTAGCGCCGATGCATTTATCGCTGGTCGAATTAGCAAAGGGCCCAACGGTGTAACCATAGTTATGAGCCTGTTTTTAACCAAAGACGCTAAGCTCATTGCAAAGGCCACCAGTCAAGATGCTCGTCGTTTTGACATCGTAGATTTGAAAAAAGAAGTGGATAGCCTTCTAACTAAAATTATTTCTCAGATTCCATATCAGGGACGAATACTCAGTCGAGATAGTCAGCGGATCACTGTAAATATAGGCTCACGCGATGGAGTTCAAGCGGGACAGGTTCTCAGCGTCATTCAAATTATTACAGCCACTCGACATCCAAAATTTAACTTTTTCATTAGTACTGAGAAGGAGATTATTGGCCAGATCAAACTTCTCAAAACAGACGAAACCCTCAGCTTTGGTATCGTTCTCACCGAGAAGGAGAAGGGTGCCATCCAAAAGGGCGCAAAAGTTGGCGGACTGGATTTTGTGAAATATCCAGAAACCGACGCTTTAAACGATCCAAGCGGCGGCCGCGACCTCAAAGATCGAGGCGACAGCTCTGTATCCTTTGGCGAAAATCCCAATGTTTGGCTTCCAACTCGAACGCCCACATTTGGCCAAGTTGGGGCTAGAATTGGCGATACTTATTATACTTCTTCAGCCAACCTCTCTGGTGTTGGCTCACTCAGTTCTGCGACTTATTTTGCGCCCAGTGTAGCCATCGACGGTGAATTGTGGATGACGTCTGCTTTTTCAATTCATGCCGGTTTTAAGCAAGGTATTATTCCTATCGACAATCCGAGAGCGGGGGCCGCGCCCAACAAACTCAATCAATCTCTCACAAAATATGAACTCATGTTTGGTTATAATTTTCGCTTTGCCAGCAACGTTTGGGGCCCCACCGTAGAGGCTCTTCTGGGCTATATGAATTATCGGCTTTACGTGGATAATTCCACCCCTGAAGCCTATACAACTATGACTTACTCTGGAATTAAAGCGGGATTGCAGGGATATTTTCCTGTTAGCCGAGATGGGCTTTGGAGTGCCGGGGCTGAGATCTTTATGGTGTTTCAGCCAAATTTAAGTGAAACCCCGGTCAGTTCAGGTGCAAGCAACACAACCACGATCAATATGTTTGGCCTCACCGCAAGCCGAAAACTGCGTGAAAACCTCAAGGGCGTAGCCAAGCTCGACTTTGAACAATATGCAACGAGCTTTAGCGGAAACGGTACCCGCACTAATGATGCGACTTCCACTAGCCAGCGACATACCACGCTATCCGCTGGTATTTACTACATGTTTTAGACTTTCGCGAGAAACTTGCCATACGTCCGAGTGATAAACTATTAAACTGCTTATGTTGAAAGCAAAGGCACTCGCTTATCTTTTAGCAATTCTAACCTTCTCTGCTCAAGGCGATGAGGTTCTCGAGATTTCATTGACGACTTGGCAACCCTTTATATCTTTCCCAAGGTATGTTCTTCCTTCCTTTGCTTCCGACACAACCGTTCTCGTCCCACGCAACTATCTTCGTGCACTACGACGAGCGAGAGTCCCCATAGAAGAAAGTGCAAAAGACGCATTAGATGCTGCCGCTCTTGGGGCCAATGTTCACGACATCTCTACAGAAACGAAACACCCCCAATCGCTGGTTTTCGCGCTCGGGTTTGGCCCCGATGGAGAGCCTGATTCGATGACAGTCGCTCTTGTGGGCTATCTCAAACAGCTGGATTTAAATCCATACGTACTGCCCGTTGGAGTTATACATTTATTACGAGAAAAGGACTTAAGTTCTCTTGTTGATATATTAATTTACCGGTTTGATCATATCTTTGTTTCGAATTCGGCGATGGACCCGCTATCAAATTTGGTTCTCGCTCGCATGAGTGAGGGCGTGCCTTCTCAGCTTCATCGCTTTCATGTAGGCATCAAGTGCGATGATATTCTAGATAGCAAACAGCTAGGAATGTGAGAGATTTCTCTCGATTTCTTCGAGCGTGGTAAGGCCGAGAACAACCATTTTAATACCGAATTCATAAAGCGTCTCAAACCCATCTTTGCGTGCAATTTCTTTGAGCTCAAGCAAACTCGCCCCTGCTAACAAGGCGCTGTTCATTTCCATGGTCTTTCGCCACACTTCAAAAACAGGAATTCGGTCAAAATATCCCGTGTTGTTACATTTTGAACAGCCCTGTCCCACGTGAAGCTGATCCGGTGCACGGCCTGCCCCGAGAACAGCCTCAATCAATCTTTTTTCACTCGCAGTAATCGGCTTAGTCGTTACACAGTGTTTACAGATTGAACGCACCAAACGCTGAGTCAACACACCCAGGAGGCCCGCCGCTAAGTTCGCTGGTGTGATGCCAAATTCTTTTAATCTTGCAGGAACATCAAGTGACGAGTCTGTGTGTAAAGTGGAAAGAACTAAGTGACCGGTGATCGCCGCTTCGAGAACGATTTTTGCCGATTCCTCATCACGAATCTCTCCCACCATCACCACATCGGGGTCTTGGCGCAGCACGCTTCTCAATGAGAGGGCAAAATCGAGTCCCTTTTTTCTATCAATTTCAATTTGATTACACCCCGGGATTTCTAACTCCACGGGATCCTCAATAGTTGTGACATTAACCTCCACGCGGTTAATGTCGTTAATTAAAGAGTAAAGAGTGGTTGTTTTTCCAGAGCCCGTCGGACCAGTGACAAGAAAGAGTCCATGGGGAGCCCGAGAAATTTGCTGAAGAATACTAATCGTTCGACGCTCGGGAACAAGCATGTTTAATGGAATTACCGAACCTCGAGAGCGAACAATACGCAAAACTACCTTTTCTCCATGTTTAACAGGAAGAGAAGAGGCCCTGGCCACAAAAGTAAAATCTTTGATGGTCGTTTTAAGCTGCCCATCCTGAGGTGTCCGGTGATTACTGATGTCCATGTTAGAGAGAACCTTGAGTCGCGCCGTAATCTGCTTAGCTATACCCACCGGAATCTTTTCTGCACGTTCAACCAGAACACCGTCGATACGGTAACGAACAGTCATTTCTCTTTCAAATGGTTCAAAGTGAATATCACTCGCTCGCGATGTGTAACCTGTCATTAGAATTTCATCGAGAAGTTTAAGCGGATCCGAATGTGTGGCTGGCCCGTCTCCACCCAGAGTAACTTTGGAAAAAGTTGTCTCTGCGTCACGCTTTTCTCTGGCCGACGCAAAATTAGGAAACCATCCTTGAAACTGCTGATCAGTGATTGAAACTACTTTTACTCGATAATCTGCAAGATAGCGGTTGATCACGGAGACAATTCCTCCGGCATCACCATGAACCGTCCCCACCACAACTTCACCATCCCTCACATCGGGAAGCGCACGGCTCATGATAACACTCATGGCGTAACT
>JAPKGD010000140.1 GCA_026648125.1 Bdellovibrionales bacterium
TTCTTAGGCCGCATCTGGCAGAAATTCAGGCTCTGCCAGTTTTGCGGAGTGAGCTGAAGACTCGGGGTGAATACTCATGTAAATTGGAGATTCAAATAGATCGAATTTCATTTTGATGTACCCATAAACCGAATTAGCGACGCCGTTGCCAACAATATTCCAAAAATATTTGTTTTTGCTTTCCGGATTTTTGTTTGATTCCCTCGTCATGATGAGATACTTCGATGGATCGCTCTTTGACGGGATCAAATAAAATCGTTCATGCACAAAGGTCCACAGTCTCAGCGTAAAGACATTTTGGCCATTTCTCAGATAAGACATGCCTACTGTGCTTGTCTTACTGACTTTTCCCTCTGACTGTTCCTCACCATGAAACACCTGAAAGCGATAATACTCATTAGATTCCTCGTTACTGTTTTTACAAACTTCCATAAATACTCCCTTATTTTCGGGCCTATGCTGCTCGTTGAAGCCCATTGTTTTTCCGAGCAAACTCGATTTGATCACGCAAGTACGAAAGTGATTTCTTGATCAATTGGTCTGTAGCGTCCCACGAAAGACCAAGTACTTTGCCGATTTGCTGAATGGTCATGGACTCCCAAAATCGGAAGTAGATAGCCAGTTGGGCCTTTTCTTCCAGGGTTGAGAGCGCATCCCTCATAGCTTGCAAATCGCTGTTAAGTTCGTTCGGGGAAAGCGGCACTTGTAAATTTTCAGAGAAAGTTTTCATTTGAACCTCCTTATTTTGGAGGGTGGTTCAAATTCTCGAAACTCAAGGCGTCGCCACAACTCAATGTCATCATCGCTGCTAACTAGCTTTCGGAACCAGCCGCAAAGCCGTTTCCATGCCTTTTTTGTCATCTATTACCCCCGTTTTCATTGAGAGAGGGTTAATAGCCCCTCCCATAATACGGGAGGCGATGACCTTTTTAAGTTCCTGACTCAGTTTTCTAAGTGCTCTTTTCTTTGTTCGGTTGACTGAGGCTTGGTTGATTCTTAGCTCATAAGCAATTTTTCGCTCACTAATACCTTCCCAAAAAACTCTCTTGATTATGTACTGATGGCGAGGGTTGAGATTTTTAAGAGCCAGATTGATTTGCTCTTGAACCGGCCCCTCACAAGAGGTTTGAGCATTTTCAAATATGGACTCCTCCAACTCACCTGTAAGCTTGTCATAGAGTTTCGGATGGACAAGTGACTCTGAACGAGGAGACTCATACCATTCAAGGTATGCCTCCCAAATCTCGGGGGGCCATTCCTTGGCTGCCTCCTTGATTTCTTCTTCACAGAGTGGATAGCCTAGTTCATCCAACCATGGCTCATGTCTATTTAATTGTTCTGATTGAGATTGAGAGCCCATAGGGATCTCCTTTCGGAAGCCCGGCACATTGCCAGCTTCACGGGAGGGACTCCATTGCGTTGGTCAGCCTGCTCCCAATTGAATAACTGCCGCCCAGTGCGAACTGGGTGAGCAAAAGTCTATGACTCCAGATCAGTCATCAGATGATTTTGAACTTCAACTCTGTGGCCTGCTTTTCCATCTCTTACAAAGATGCGAAAGCTGCCGTTCCTTATGTTGAGTTCCTTAATCAACGTATCCAATGCCCGCAGAAGTCTATGACGACCATCGTCATTTTTATTGCTTGTTCCTTTAGGATAATTCGCTATTTTAGCGAATGTCTTGTTTTCCATCTTAAACCCCTTCGAAAACCTCAGTTTCCTTGCTGTTGAAGCTTTTAACCGAATAAAAAATTGTTCGTCAAATATTTTTACTTGCTTTTAATTCGCTAATATAGTTAATCCGTCTGCATGCAAAGTGATTCCACTTATTTAGCAAAACGAATTCGATCTCTGCGGATGTCAAAAAAACTGAAGCAGGCGGAATTGGATGAGGCGGCGAACCTGCCACGCTCAACCACGTCAAAGATCGAAAACAATAAAAGAGAGGCCACAGCCAGCGAACTCGTGCGTATTGCACAAGTTCTTGGAGTCACTCTCGACACGTTAGTGAGTGGTGACAGCGCGTTCGTCTACAGAGAAGAGATCAAGGTGATTGAAGCTCTCCGCGAAATTCCATTTGAGGATTATCAAAGAATTTTGCGGACACTTGAGGCCCAAGTGTATTTTGCAGCAAAAGATGCAAAGGCCCCCTTGAAAGAGCACCTACAAGACCTAGTAGCCGCTTTGACCAATCTTTCTCAGGTGGATAGACGACCACGCACTCATATTGCAGATGTTAAACGAGTTACCACACCAACAAGGGGGGGAACATGGAAACCGAATCAAGATCTGTCGAATTAAGGAATAAAGACAGCGAATTGCAGGGAGGTCAAATGTCTACTGTGCAAAGTGTGAGTCCGAATTCCAAGAATGTAGAATCCAAGAAGCAAATGGCCGACGTGCCGAGCATTCGATTGTCACCGGAACAGATAGAGGAGATCCATGCAGATGAATATTCTCTGACTTTATTCTATGCGACCAGAATGCAAGCTCTGTCTCTTAACGAAGTAAAGAGACACTTTCCGGAGCCGGAACCTAAAAAAGCCCAGTCTGTCATGGAAAGGTACTTGAAGGCAGGACTCATCCACAAAACAGATGACGATAAGTATTATTCAAATTATCCGGAAAATTACATTAATTACTCTCACTATAGATACGATTGCGATCTAGAAGCAAAAAAAGATGCCAAGGTCTTTCAAATCATGAAGGAGCAAACTGGCAAACTCGACTTCTGGAAAGACAAGTCATACTTTTCAATGGATGCATTCTATTCTGACGAGCAGACCAGAGAGCTTCAAAAGCTATTTACAGAAATTAAGGTGAAAGCTAAAAATTATGCAAACGAAAATGCAAAAAAGAAATCCATAAAGGGGCTGACCTTTCGCCGACTTAAGTTTTTTGACATGGCTTTCTCATTTCTTATTTGCCTAATCTTGGGCCTTGGATTTTCATCTCCAAGCAATGCACTCGCAGGAGGCAACGACCCAATAGGAGTTGCCGCACTTGGATGGGACGTGGTGGCTTTTGAAGTGGCCCGAGCAGGAGGAGGCAACGATCCCACTGGGGTCATGTCTATTGCAGCAAGTTCAATTGCTTCAGATGATGACTGCCGAGGCTGCTCTACCGGTGGAGGTGGACACGATCCGAACGAGACCGACCCGGATTTTGGCGGCGGTGGTCACGATCCAGGCGATGAAAGAAATGATACAAATGAATCTTGTACATTTGAATTCGACGGCCAGATTGTAACTGTTCACAATGCGAGAGTTTGCAAGATCCGTCGCTTACTTGCTGTGCTTCAAGACTGTGAAAATATTGGCGAAGAGGCCTGTGATTCAATTGTTCGGGAAGTTGATGTGTTGTTAATGGAATACGAGGCAAAAGAGAAATAATGAACGCACTCGCCAAAGCCCAAGTTGTTACTGGATTGAGGGGATTTGCTGCGATGGTTTTTACTATCGCAGCTTCTCCTGTACTCAACGCCCAAGGCGTGAGCTTCCAAACAATCTCTTTGGGCTTTGGTATCCTATACCTCATTCTGGCGGCTGCTGAAATTCCGACAGGCGTCTGGGCTGATGTGTTTGGATCAAAAAAATCGGCAGTCTTCGGCGGACTACTTCAAGCATCTGGCCTTGTTATGTTGGGCATCGGCTCAACGCATACTCTTCAGATTCTTTCAGGCTTTGCCGTCTATGGGCTTGGTACAAGCTTTATATCTGGGGCGTTATCGGCCTTAATGTTCGGGGCGGCGAAGAATGAAGATGGAGACGGCTTCAATTCCAATAGATATTTTTCGATGGTCGAAAAATCCGCAGTAGCAAGTTATGTGATTGCAAGCGTATCTGTCGGCTTTCTAAGCGAATGGCTTGGCCGCTCCTCGTTTCTGGTGGCCGCCGCAATTTTCATGGTTTCTGCGGTCTTCGTTGCGATGAAACTCACGGATATTCCGCCACAAAGAGATCATCAGTCTGTGCGAAAGGAATTTGCTTTGCGATTCAAGGAAGGCATTGCCGGAATCAAGAAATCACTACAGCTAAAAATTCTTTTGCCTGTACGAATGCTCCATCAAGTGGAAACAATCTTGGGGGTGCTTTGGCTGCCCTGGATTCGGGAACTGGGCGGTAGTGACATTTGGTTTTCGGTTTTAGCCACAGGCTCGTATTTACTTCGATATGTTGTTAACTACCAATATTCATCCAAAACCCGTCCGGAATCATACATGCCGCGAATTTCGTTTTCACTCATACTGATGGCCGCTGGATCAGGAATTTGTGTTTTTGCAGATTCGCTATGGCCTGCACTCTTTGGTATTTGGATCATGGCTGGAGCAAGAGGAGCATTTCTTCCGGCTGTACAGGCTGTGCAGCATGAAGAGTTTGGCGATAAAGTACGGACAACGGGTTTATCTGTAATTAATTTTTCAACTGAAGTCATGATAGCTGCCAGCTATTTTACCACCTCTCTCTTTGCAGATAGCATTAATGTATCATCTGCTTGGGTCATTTCAGGAACGGCATTCTTTATTGCCTTTGTTATCTCATTGAGAGGCATAGCTCCTCGGACAAAAGTAGCTGCACATGAATGCTCCTAAACGCCATCATTATGTCCCAAAATTTCTCCTTCGCCAATTTTCGAATGACAAAAAAAATATTGAACTTATTGTCTTAAAAAATGGTTTCAGTGCCAGGGGGCCTATTAGAAGGCAATGTTATGAAAATTATATTCATGGGCATGATGGGGCTCTAGAAACTGCCTTTTCAAAACTAGAAGGTGAAACAGCGAATATTCTTAGCAAGATCACGACTAAAGAGTTAGAGTTTTTAGATGCTCAGTCAGAATTCACGTTAAAGACATTTGTGAACTACCAACTACAACGAACTCTGGGGGCCACGGACAAATTAAATCAAATGACTGATTCTTTAATCAAAGCGATTGCAAAACACGACAGCAGATTTCCAGACGAACATTTGGACAAAATTTTCGTAAAAATGAAGAATCCATTTATATTTAATCTTCAAAACGCCATAAAAATGACCCCCATGCTCCTTGATCTAAAGGTCAAGGTGATTTTTAATGAACGGGAAATTGATTTTTTGTGCTCGGATAACCCAGTCATTGCCTACAATCAATTTATAGAGCATCATCCAGTGCTTAAAGGGAGGGGCGGCGCCACAGGACTTGCTATCAAAGGTCTTCAAATTTTTATGCCAACCAGTCCTAGATCTGGCCTATTCTTATATGACCCAAACACATATCGAGTTGGATCAACATCATCCATTGGCGTTGGGTTAAGCAAACGGGATGTCATTTCACTTAATAAACTTCAGGTTTTCAACGCAGTAAATTGCATTTACTTTAAAGAAGTTTCGAAAATTGGATTTAGCAGTTCCGAATGTGCTCAGCTGCACAAGGAATCCAAGGAACGTGGTTCAGTGAAGCTAGACGACAGCTTTAGAGGAACCCGTTCCGACGGAAAAGAGAGCATTCTTATTCATCATCAGAATATCGACGTTCGAATCGGCACGAAATTTAGTTTTTGTACTCTAATCGACCACCACCACTATAAGGACCATGACCTTGCCATCCCTCCTCTAAGGTATAGTGAAATTGTTGATCTTCAAAAGGACTATTCTGATTACATAGATTCATTGGTAAAAGAAAAATGATTCTTTTAGACAAGACGTGCGTCTTCCAGGCCGCTCTTTTTTAGTAAATAATCAACGATTCAACAACTCGTTTAGATAATGTTCAAAAGCCTGCGTTACATTCTTACGATTGCCGCTGCCGAGCGTATGATGCTCTACCGCACCGCGAAGTTTTGGGTGCTGGCGGGCATCGGCGTCTTAATCATTCTCTTCTTCCTGGTCGCCATGACCATTGCTTC
>JAPKGD010000141.1 GCA_026648125.1 Bdellovibrionales bacterium
AGGGGCCTGCACCTTGGGCCCTTCTTGAGGTTTAGACACGCCCACAAAGCGATTTGGTTCAATGCTTTGACCGGCCACGGCTTTGTGAACCCAGGAGCCTTCAACGTCTAGCCTCTCCGCCAATTCTTGTATGTATAGGTCCTTTAATCGCGAATCTGAGCAAGCTTTGAGGTGTGGAGAGAGCTGGTCCATCAGCGTAACTTTTTCAGCACTGGTGCCACGGTAACCCCGCATGTGTCGCTCAACAATCATGACGAATAACTCTGGAGCAGAACGCAGTCTCTCTTCGAGAGCCTCAAGCCCATTTTTTTGAACAAATTCATCGGGATCCAAATTATCTGGAAGCACAAGACCACGAGGAATAAGGCCTTCTGCGAGAAGCAACGGCAGACTTCGTTCTGCGGCGTCTTGCCCGGCCTCGTCACCATCAAACAGCACAATGATGTTCTTCGTGTGTCGCTTTAAGAGCCTTGCATGATCCGGCGTGAGTGCCGTGCCTAAAGTCGCAACAACAGGTTTTATCCCCGCCTGGAAGAGCGCTAAAAAGTCCATGTAGCCTTCGACAACGACGACTCGATCTTCAAGGCGTATGTATTTTGCCGACTCATTGAGACCGTACAAAACTTTACCTTTATGAAAAATATCAGATTCGGGGCTATTTAAATATTTGGGTTGTCCATCGCCAAGCGCTCGACCACCAAAGCCAACAATCTGGCCCGTTGGTAGTATGATTGGAAACATGAGGCGATTACGAAAATTGTCATAGTAGCGAGTGCGATCATCACTTTTTTTGCGGATTAAGCCGAGAGATTCTGCGGCATCGAGCGGGACCGATTTTTTGGTGAACGCATTCGTCAAGGACTGCCAATCATCACGCGCATAACCAATTTGAAACTGAGCCACGGTCTCCGGCTTTAAGCCTCGGGTGAGCAAATAATCTTGAACTTCAGTGGATGGTGGCTCGCCCTTAAGCTGGGCCTCAAAAACGGCTCCGGCAAATTGATTAATACGGTAAAGTAACTTCTCCCGCTCTTTGCGAACATCCACTTCCTGCCGCTGGCCAGGACTAACAAGAGCTTCTTTAGGAATTGGAATACCTGCTCGCTCAGCTAAAAACTCCACCGACTCTGGAAAGCTTAAGCCTTGAATCTCTTGAATAAACGTATAGACATTGCCCGCCTTTTTACAGCCAAAGCAGTAGTACATTTGTTTATCTTCGGAGACAGAAAAACTACCGGTCTTTTCATTGTGAAAGGGACACAGTCCCACCAACCGGTGAGTGCCCGACCTGCGCAATTGAGTGTGCTGACCAATGACATCTACGATGTTGATCGACTCACGCACTCTTTCAATAAAATCTTGGCTAAATCTCATGCCAAACGGACTTCCCCACCCACATTTGGCGGTCAGTTTTTAACCCTGTAATCGGGCCTTGACCACTTCACTAATCAGCTTGTTGTCGGCACTGCCGCTCGTTCGTGCCTGAACTTCTTTAATGACCGCGCCCATTTGCTTCATGCTATTTGCACCCAAAGCGGCAATCACTTCTTCGACAATCTTTGTGACTTGCTCAGAGCTCATTTGGCTCGGCAAATAGCCCTCAAGAACGGTCAGTTCAAACTTCTCTTTGTCAGCTAAATCGGTGCGCCCTGCCTTTTCGAATTGCTCGATGGAGTCCTTGCGCTGTTTGGCGAGTTTTTTAATCACACCGATGATTTCCTGGTCATCAATGGCATTGGGGCGAAGTTCGATCTCGCGGTTTTTGACCGCCGACTGAAGAAAACGAATGGCGCTGAGGCGATCTGCCTCTTGGCTTTTCATCGCGGCCTTCATGTCTTCAAGAATCTTTTCCTTCAACCCCATTGCCTACCTCCAGAATTAAGGGCCAAAACGACGTTGTTTTTTCATGGCGCGCTTGCGTGCAGAAATGGATTTTTTCTTTTTACGCACGCTCGGCTTTTCGAAGTGTTCACGCTTCTTCACTTCAGAAAGAATACCTGACTTTTCACAAGCCTTTTTAAAGCGACGAAACGCCTGCTCGAAACCCTCGTTATCGCGGATTCGAATCATTGCCACCGAAATCACCTGCCCTTCAACTTGGCTTTAGTAGGTTCAAAACAACCGGTGCTATCATAAAAGACTCACCCTTGACAATCCCCGCCAAGGCGGCGAGACCCCTTTGTACACAAGGATTTGTCGCTTATGACGCAACCAGCCTCATTTGACCCCAGTCAAGACGAGAACCTCATGAAAAGGGCTCTTGAGCTTGCTCATTTGGCAGCTCAAGAAGGGGAAGTCCCCGTGGGCGCTCTAGTTTGCCTCAACGGGAAGATTATTGCTGAGGGCAAAAATCAGCGAGAAAGTTCTCATATTGCCACCCATCACGCCGAGCTTATGGCCATCGAAGAGGCCTGCAGGAAGCTTGGGCGTTGGCGGCTTAATGATTGCACCCTCTATGTAACCCTAGAACCCTGCCCCATGTGTGCTGGAGCCATTGTGAACGCCCGCTTAGGACGGATTGTATATGGCGCCACGGATCCCAAAGCAGGTGCCGTAGAATCACTCTATCAAATACTCTCTGATCCACGCCTCAATCATCGCCCCGATGTACGCCCTCGCTTAATGGCCGAAGAATGTGGCAAAGTTCTCTCTGATTTCTTCAAAAAGAGAAGAGAATAGGTTTCTAACCAAACTCAGATCAGCGCCAATCGGCTATTTTGATGAGTCAACTCTTTAGACAGTTTTTCAAAAATTCGAGAATGCACTTTCGCAAGCCTTGTATGGCGCTCTGACACTATTTTTGAAGTCCCTCATTGATTCACTCATAGTGAGCTAAATCATGAGAAAAATTGGTTTTTTAACGAGTGATTAAGGAGAATAGTTCTATCACGAGCGCAAGGAGGGACTATGCGTTCTACATATTTAAAGACAGGAAGTATCATCGGGGCTGCGCTGCTGTTGGCAGCATGTAATGCGCCCCAAGGAAGTCCGTCAGGTGACTCAAATGATGCTTCCTCGACCGGGGTTGCTTTAGAAAAGGGCTCTATCGGCCTCAACCTTACAGCGCTGTCCTCTAATATTAGTAGCAGCTCGTTATCTAGTAAGGCGAAGGGCGGAAAAAACCCAGGCTCCCGCAGCCTCGCAGATGTGGCCCAGGTGTTGGTTAATGTGGACCGAGTCGAAATGCTACTCAGCAGTCCAAGACGTGTGGGTCGCCTCATTGTGGCCGAAGACTTTGGCCAGGTTGACCTTATGTTGTTGAGCCAAGGCATTGTCCTTCCCATCGCTAAAGTCGATTTGCGAGGTGATGTGACGGCCCATCAAGTTCGACTCGTTTTAAATTCTGATGGAAACGAGTTGGTCTTTAAAGATGGTAGCCGCTGCGAGTTGAGGACCCCAAGCCAACAGCAAAGCGGACTTAAGATTGTCCTGAGTGGTGGCGTGACTGTTCAAAACCAGCACGATCTAGAATTGAACGTAAACTTTGATCTGGATCACTCGATTCTTATCCAAAAAGACGGGCGCTGCCTATTGAAGCCGGTTATTCATAGCAAGTGTCATCATAAGCACCGAGGCCACAAGCACCACGACCACGATGAGAAGTGTACAGGTTCTAGTGAAGACGATGTTCGAAGCGATGATTATGACAATGATAACGGAGACGATCACCCTGGCTGCCACCATGATGACTCCGATGATTCCGGTGACGGAACAGATACGCCTCCTCCAACAGATGGAACTGGTGAAAATCCCGATGAGCCTGGCACAATCGGTGATACAGGGAGCACCGGTGATACGGGATCTAATTCAGATGGCGTCGATGGAACTATTGGCGATACGGGTAGCACTGGCGATTCAGGCTCAAATCCGGATAATACCGATGGAACGATCGGTGACACAGGCAGTACCGGTGATACGGGATCTAATTCAGATGGCGTCGATGGAACTATTGGCGACACGGGTAGCACTGGCGATTCAGGCTCAAATCCGGATAACACCGATGGAACGATCGGTGACACCGGAAGCACGGGCGATGCAGGATCAAATCCTGATGGAACGGATGGTACCTTGGGAGATCCCGGTAGCACCGGCGATACGGGAACAACCGATGGCGACCTTCCGCCCCCCGTCTTTGACCCCATTCTCTTTTAATTTAAACTTAAAATGAATGAACATAAAGAGGCCGGCTTTTCGGCCTCTTTTTTTTGGTGAGTTTAATATCGGTATTCAGGCATTTCGCTAAGCATCCTACCCATTCCATTGATCCAGCTTTCGCAGACGCGTCCATTTGATACCTTCCGCGCTCTCAACAAAACTTCCGCGAGCGCCTCGGGAAGAGACTGACTTAAAAATGCTCCCAAATGTCCAGTCGCTACAGTCACCAATCGAGCAGAATGGAGAGATTGAGCCTCGGCCGCAAAAGGCCCCAGTTCTGTTAATGAATCATGCTCTCCTGCCACATAAAGAACTGGGATTGCCTGCTGACTACTTTGCATTTTGCGCCACTCTTTCCCGAAATCATAACCTGAACTGGTGGTAAATTTTTGAGTGGTCCACCAGCGATCTAAATCTTCTCGAATCTGAGTAGAAATTTTTTGTGGAAGAATAAATCGACCCAATTCCTCAAGTTCATTCTTATCAAGATCATCGGCGCCAAAAAGCCCTTTATGAACGTTCCCCTGAGCGGCTCTTAAATAGCCCGTGACCAGTGTCTCATTGAATCTCGTAATCGGCTCTGGAAGCCAAAAGTTCACCATTGAGACGGATTCAATGATCAAATGGGCAAAATCTTTCAGCGCCATAACTTTCAAGCGATCGGCTTTTTCCCAAACTTCATCTCCAAACAGCCCAAGAGAGAACATTGGAACTATGATTGCTGTTTCCTTTTGAACCCGATCTCGCGCCTCCGCTGAGACCTTGGCTTTGCCATTGGAATCAAAGACAATGCCCAACGAACCAGCACGGACTTGAAGGCCTCCGAGCGAATGACCAATGACCACCACTTTCTTTTTGCCGGCTTGACGGTAAGCAAATGAACGTATGGCCGGGAAAACTTTGAGCATCCCATCAATCCCGAGCTGATCGATCTTCGCTTTCGCTCCGCTTTCAAGTTCGCCCCGTCCTTGCCCCGGCGGATTGTAAACAAAAACCCGAAATCCTTTTGTATTGAGCGCGCGAATAAATTTCCGCAAATACGGAAAGCTGGTTGTGAAACCACCTACGAGTACAACGGGCTTTCCATCGAGTGGCCCCACATCAGCCCCAACCACGTCAATGCCTTGGATTTCGCCCTTGAAAGCGCGAGCCTCAGGCAAGAGGGGAATCTGCTGATCTGTATAGGTGATCAGGTCTTCAGCAAATGTGGAAAACCCCGTGGAAAATCCTAAAATCACAGAGAGAGCAAAAAATTGAAAAAGCCGACTTTTGAAGAGCGCCAAAATAATCATCCCATCCCCTTTATGCCCTACCCGGATGCTAGTTCGCTTTGTCGGTGCCATTTTGAGTTCTGGTTCCAATTTGGCAACAGGTAATCTACTCGACCTTCGATTTTCCTTTCTTGAGCAGTTTTAAAGCATTAGGGGATGTGGAAGGGACTGTCTGGTGACTTTTTTGCGAATATTTTTCCCGGTTGATATCGGCGATGGGAGCTGCACGGCGCTGGACAGGGGGTGCTGAAAATGTTACCCGAAGGATTCTTTTTTAAAGGGTACGGAGAGGTGGCCGAGTGGCTTAAGGCGCACGCTTGGAAAGCGTGTGTACCCAAAAGGTACCGTGGGTTCGAATCCCACCCTCTCCGCCAATCTTCGCTGGGTTCAGCGGCACGATCATCAAGAAAATCAAATGTTCTAAGTAGTTGAAACAACAACCTGGGGTCTGA
>JAPKGD010000142.1 GCA_026648125.1 Bdellovibrionales bacterium
CAAAGTCAACTAAATGGCTTGAAAAAGACCGGCTGAGGCTGGCGCTCTGGCTTTATGGGCTTGTCCAAACGAACTGGATTCGCCAGCCGCCATGCATAGTCTCCGTGAAGGACACGATATTTACATTCTACAATCTCTACTGTGCCAACAATCAATCCTGTCGGCAGGGTACCGGGCTCAATTTTCAATCGGGCATAATAATCAAGATTGCCAGGTTTCATGGCAGCATACAAATAAACAGTGCCTCGAATATGGGTTAACTGTGAGCGATATTCTGCCCTTTTATTTCCCCGTAATATCATTTCCACATACGGCTGGCGGATACTAATCGCCAGGTTGAACTCATCTTTTTTCATTACTTCTCCCTATATGCAAAATCTTGAAATCAACTTTCTATTCAGGAACCTACACTATCTTCACTTTGGACTCAAGTTGTTCTCTAATGCGTTCAAAAGACGGTTCTTTGGCAAAATACTCAAAGATTACCCAGTGATCCAGATCCAAGAAGGTCACTTCGCCGGCATTGACTGCTCTTTCGAGGAGTTCCAAGGCATATTCTTTTTTGCCCTTTAAGACATTAGCTGCCATTGGAATAACATTCGAAAAAGGTTCCTGGTTGGAAAATTTTTTCAAGCCCGGAATGATTTGACGAGGGGTTTGTCGCACCCCATCCAGGATTTTCAACTTTTCTTTTTCATTTCCCATCCTGTCCAAACAGATCGCATAATTGATCATCAAGATATCTTTGGTATTATGAGAAGCAAAGTGAATATTCTCGTGAACACATTTGAGTAAATTCACGCAAAAATCCAGCCGTCCTTTCCGAATAAGCTGCATGGCGATTTCTGAGATTACCCGACCCAGTTGTTTTTGATCACTATCGTCTACGTTCTCCCACATGCGCATGCTCAATAAAATCCCCCATGTATGCAAATATTCCAAGGTGGATTTTATGTAATTTTGGCTGATGCGTAACCGGTCACCAACTTTAACTCGTTTGTTGTAATCGCGATAAATTAAATCCGCACGCCCACCTCGGTGCGTTAATACATTTCGCCTTTCAAATATTTCCTTTAGGACATCCCTGGAGTATCCATTCGATAATGTGAATTTTTTGGAAATAAAGTCCAACATATCGAATACTTTTAGCCCCCTCCCCTCAGTTTTAACAATTTTATCGGAGGTTCTTTTTTCCATTGAATCAATATTGCTATCTTCGTTTGGAATGACTCCCTGCCCTGAAAAATATCTCTGTAACAATTGTAAAAGCAGGAGTTCAAATTGACTTGTGGCTGTAAGCAATAATCCGTGGCGGGATAATTCGCTTCTAAAGGAACCCGCACGCTGCATTCTGAGGTAAGCCCGAAAAAACTTATTTACTGTCTCTGGTTCTCGAATTGCCATCTCTCGAAAAGTATCATGAATGTCTTTTACGAATAGTTCTCTCTCATTTTCAAAACGCAAAATATCATTTGGGTCGATTTTGATCGCTTCCCAAATCTTTTTGTAATCCAATGTCTCATCTTCAACATCTATCTGAATTAGACGGTCCAGTATTGCTTGTACTTCATCTTGGTCGTACTGTGGAAATAGATAGAAAATCTCATTGTAGTATTCGCTGAGTTCGCCCCACTCCTTATTACCCATAGAATCCTGAATGGATAGATACAGGTCGAATAAAGCTTGCATACTGCTGTCAAATGATTTAAGAATATCTGAAAAGCTTATTGGTTTTCCCGTCATGCGGCGATTATAGTCCAAAACAAATATTACTTTTCGTCTTTGAAGAACCTTCAATCGTGCCATTCCGCTAAGGAGAGGTTGCCAAATTTTTTTGAATTTCCTTTGACGATGGCAGTTCCAGGGGGTAAATTCGTAAATGACCAACTAGCTGCATCTTGAACCCAGTCTGGACTTAGCTGTGCATAAACCAGTCGCACACCCGTCTTGCGGCTGAATTTTATGGATGTTTTTAATCGCTTCCTCGTAACAGCCTCAATAAACGTCCTTTTTTTATGATCGTCACCCACTTCCAACCAAAACAGGGTTTCATATCCTTGAATTCTCCCCCATGCGAGAGCATCTGGATAGAAAGCAATACCTGGCAATTTTGTTTCACTCCATCCAGTCCAAATTTCTGCATGTGGATAGGCGAATCTTAACCAGGCTGGCCATCTGCGGGATGTAGTTCTATGAGGTGTACCTATCAAATGTGGATTTAATTCCTTCGCCTTGCTAAAATCCACTCCACTTGATGCCCCCCAACTGCGCAAGGCAACGGATAATCCTTTGCGAGTTGGATGCCACATCCAGTACGGATCCATTTTCTTTGGCTTCGACTTGTCTTTTTCGATCACCTCGCCAAGTTTGAATTTCACCTTTTTTTTCTTTTGAAGCCCTTGTAAAACATCAAGGGTTATTGTTTCAGGAAGACCCACCAGAGAAGCGATTTCCTCAAGGCTTCCTTTTCGGTTTCGGGTCAAAACCTGGAGACACTTCAACTCTTCGCGAGAGAAATGGGAGAACTCATCATCCATCTTGGGAGGACGAGGGAGTGCAGGAGAAAATAATCTTGGACCAAAAGAGAAACTACCATAATCCGGTGTCTTGTCCTTTGAAGTTACAACATATGGAATGGAAAGTCCACGTGCCATCGAGCGTTTGACCTCCATCACATACCATTCCCCAGGTGACGTAACGCGAATCCAAAGAGATGCACCAGGTCTTTTTTTATCCAATTCGGCAACCAGTCGTTGCAATAGCGGACGATATCTAAATGGCGGCAGTCCATTCAAGGCGTCAATATCGAAGATGAAAGTGTCGGTAAAACCGCTTTCGCATTCCAGGCTGATCCAATCGGAGAAGGTTACATCACCCAGTCGAACGGTCATAAACTAATCCGAACAACCAATATAGATGTATTCATCAGCGGAAAAGAAACTCTGCGGGTTGAGCCATACAGCGCTTTGTTCGCCCGTTTTCTGGTGAATGCCGTAATGCAAATGTGCGCCGGTGCTATTGCCGGTGTTGCCGCTCGACCCCACCACATCGCCGTAATTCAATATCTGTCCTTCCACCACTTGGACACTACTCAGATGCGCCAGCCACACCTGATAACCATTGTTTTCCACCACCACCAGATTACCCCAGGGTCCGTTTGAACCCGCCCACACAACTTTGCCTGCGATGGTTGTGTGAATGGGTGTGCCTTCGTTGACTGGGAAGTCTGCGCCCGTATGGGATCGGTAATGCGGGTCTTGAAAAACACAACCAAGCAAAGGCTTGTCATAGGTATCACCCCAATGTGGAATCGGACCGACCAGTGGCAAACCATAGATCTCTGAACCCGGTCCAACATAGCCATCGAAGGGAACAGCACTCATTCCGGATGGAAGTGAATTGCCATACGAGCCGTTGTCACTGGTGAATGCGGCCAGGTGCACGACCGCGTCGTTGGTGTCGAACTTGCCCGAGGGCAGGCGCTCGAGGTCCAGGTCGGTCTTGATCTCGGAGTGGAACTGCTCGTGGGTGCCGTGGTGCTTGTAGAGCTCGATCACGTCGGCCATCGCCACATCGAGGCTGGTCCACCAGCCTTCGATCTCGATCTCGGGGGTGAGCAATTGCGCCCTCGCAAGGGTGAAGGCAACGAACATCGCCACTCGCCGATATCACACCCTGAGTAACACCCCACTGGATCAATGCTTCAGCCGCCAAATCGACGGCATATCCTTTACCTATTCCGCCAAAATCGAGTTTCATTCCCCTTGGCATTTTCAGGTGCCCGTCCGTAAGCTCAAGTTTTTGATACCCTGATTTGTCTTGAGCCATCTTCTTCTCTTTTTTGCTCGGGACTTTTTCGTGGTCGGTAGAAAAGCCATAAGCCTCGAGGGTCAAAGCACCCAGAGTCACATCAAAGGCTCCCTTCGTTCTCTGACTTAACTCGAGGGAGGTTTTTAGAAGACTTTGCAGCCCTGGGGAGAGACGGCCGCTGCTTTCACGATTGAGACGGCTCACTTCACTCTCTGACTTATAGGAGGAGAGCATTTCGTCGACTTCGCGCATTTTCGCGAATACAGCTTCTGAGAAGGAAAAATCTTCGCTTCTGAGCGCGACGGAACAGTCTGTCCCCATAATGACCTGAGTTCGCAAAATCATTGCTGGAATTTTTGGGTCTTGACCGGTCTGACAGGAAAGGAGGGCCAGTCCAAAGACCAACGGGAACAACCTAATCTTCAACGGATTCCACATCCCACTCAAAAAAGGCCCTTACAAAATCAGCTTCAGTAATTATCCCCACGAGACGCCCCTGATCCACCACCGGTAAACAGCCAATCTTTTTTTGCCAAAGAATTTGTGCTGCTTCAAACAAAGGAGCATCGCTCGAGATTGTATTCACTTCTTTGCGCATGATTTCCCCTACAGAAACGCGTGGGGGCTGTTCAAGGTTCTTGGTCAAGGCCGGGCTGAGTTCATGAATGGCCATCCTCAATAAGTCTCGGTGGGTCACAATGCCCAAAAGCCCACCTGACTCATCCACCACGGGAACGTGGCGGATTCTCTGCCAACTTAAAAGGTCACCCAACACATCCACACTATTATGAGCAAAAAGTGAGAAAACTTCGCGAGTCATAAGGTCTTTAACCTGGAGATGAGAGCCGGGACCGGACATTGAAACCTCCCGATTTCTGAACAGATTTTAAGCCACCTGCCCCAGGACGACTTGAATCGCCTCTTTGAGGTCAGAAAGCTTAAACGGCTTATTCAGATATGCCGCAGCTCCTGCTTTCTTCGCAATATGCGCAGTGCTGTCGGTGCCAAAAGCCGAGATCAGAATGACGGGAGTATTGGGGTGTGTCTGCTTTAGATCGGATACGAACTCAATCCCATCCATACCTGGCATATGAATGTCGGAAATGATGAGATCAATACCCGCATTTGCTGCCCCGCGCAGGGTGGCGAGAGCATTTCCTGCCGCCGAGAAGACCTCAGCATAATGTCCCTGAAGTTCCAAAAAGTCCTTTAACAGGGAAAGCATGGCCGCATCGTCCTCCACGACCACGATTCGTGCAGTCCGTTTTAAGGTCTGGCTCATGGACTCCTCCACCCTGATAAAAAGGGGACATTTCCACACCCTTTCGAGGCATTTTGTCCCACCATCCCCCGAGCTTTTGAGTTCCCACGGGATATTTGATAGGCTCAGCACGAATCGTGCCGAGTCCGCATGACCAGCAAAGAAGGAGCCTTGGCCGTGAATCAGTTTATTGAGCAGCGAGACAATATTTATTTTCGCTGCGTGGAAGATTCAAACGAACCAATCATGATCACAAACCGCGCGGGGCAATTGATTTACATCAACCCCTCATGGTCGAGAATATATGGCTATTCCCGAGAGGAGGCCCTCGGCCGCACGCCTCGATTGCTACGCTCCTCTCACCAATCCGTAGATTTCTATTCGCAAATGTGGAGCCAAATCCTTGACCCAAAGTTTTGCTATTGGCGAGGGCGACTCGTCAACTTGTCAAAAGATGGGGAGGAAATTTCTGTGCTCCTGACAATTACACCCTATAAGAGCGAGTCGGGAGAAATTCTCGGATACATGGGTGTTGCCTTAGATCTCACTGAACAAACTCGATTAGAAAGCCAACTCGCTCAACAAGAAAAACTTGCGACGATTGGCGAGCTCACCAGTGGTTTAGCCCATGAAGTGGGAACTCCAATTGGGGTCATACGGGGTCGAGCCGAGATGTTGAGTATGGAATCTAACCTTCCAGAGCCAGTTCAAAAGACACTTGAAATTATCATTCGCCAATCGGATCGAATTTCT
>JAPKGD010000143.1 GCA_026648125.1 Bdellovibrionales bacterium
AAACTGCGACATGGTCACGAAGCAGACGCGACCCTTTTGGATCCAGCAGATTTCCCCAAGGTAGAAACGTGAGGAGTTGAAGGTTCTGTTGCAGTGTCAGGGTTTCAATGGAAGCGCTGATCTTGCTGGCGTAGCTTGTGTAGGAATTGATAGTCCTCGAATAATTGAAGTTGAAATTGTGTGTCGCTGTTTTAAGGCGAATATCGGTCAACGGCAAGATCACGTTTTTGACCAAGACATTCGGACGTACCACATGTGCCCCGGCCAGGCGGGTGAGATATGAAATCAAGGCTTCGCACATCGCGGATCCGATTCCAATCGGGTGAAGTGAAACCAGCTCGGAACGGGGTGGGCTCACCAACATAGTAGCGATCAACCCGAATCCAGTGCATCTCTCGACCTTGAAGAACGTATTTCTTTCCGACTGCTGGAATATTGTTTTCTGCCTGACAAGCGACCACGCATGAGCCGCAGCCCGTGCATGAGTTCAGATCAATCACCATTCCCCATTTGTTGCCGTTATATTTATGCTCACTCCACATGGTCATCATTTTGTGGCGATGAATATTTGAACCGGGATCCTTATTGAATTGCGCCAGAGTCTGCTCGACAACAATCTGCCGGCCTTCCATAGAGTGATGATCTTGAACACAAGCCAGCGAATACGACTCTTTTGTCTTGCTCAACGATGCCGCCATCCCGCTATTCTCTGCGCGATCCCCATCCCAGCGAACGAGCTGAAATGCGTTTTGACCAACACCGTTACCCACTTTTCCAACTCGAGTTCGACCGTAGCCAACAGCAAGACCTAAAACTCCATCGGCCTGACCGGGCTGCACATGAACCGGAACTTTAAGTTTTTGCCCATTGACCTCGAGAACCACGACGCTTCCCGATTTCAAGTGCTCTCGTTCGGCATCTTGAGGAGACACTGTGAGGTAATTATCCCAGCAGATCTTAGTGACAGGGTCCGGAAACTCCTGGAGCCACGAAACGTTAGCTAAAGAACCATCTTTGAGGCCTACAGTTGCATAAAGCTGAAGTGCATATCCCGAAACTTTATTCGGTACAGTGACACGCGATAGAGCCGAACTATTGAAGCCTCGAGAGGAAGCCCCTCCCCGCCCTGCCGTCGTATTAAAAACACCGGAATGGAGCACATCCACCCAAAAGTCATCGAAGGATTTGTTGGCGGGCGCATTCGAGCGATTTCGGTCATAAATTCTTCGCCAAGCTTGACGAAGGTATTCATACCAATTCCCACTCGTTTTCACGCGCCCAGGAGCCGATCCCGCCTTGGCCCAGACCAAAAGAGAATCCTGAAAGGCCCGTGTATCATAAAGAGGTTGAATCGTGGGTTGCTGAACAGCATAGACACCAGGAAGAACTTCACTATCCCCCCAGTTCTCTAAACTATGATGATCAGGAGCGACGTAATCCGCAAGAACTGCCGTCTCATCCATTCGATCGCCCGTGTAAACCACCAAGTTTGCCTTCTCAATGGCGTCAATCAAACCCGACGAAGAAGCCGCATACCCTGGATTACTACCATGAATAATCAGTGATTTTACCGAACCCTGATTTAAAGCTTTTACCAGTGCAGCCAGATCACCGCTGGTGCCATTGACTCCCAAAACAGGGGACCGATTGCCATCAACGGTAGAGCCGTCGTTATCCAGGATCGAGTTGAGCAAGTTCGCTGCGATTTGTGCCGCAAGCGAAGTGGCGGACTGTTCGAATCCACCGCAAGCGATAAGGCTTTTCCCTTTTAATTGCGCCAGCTCATCTGCAAGGCGTGCCAAAGTTCCGGCCGGCAAACCGAGATCTGACTCTGCATTTGCAAACGCCTGAACTGCCTTTAAAGCTGTCGCATCTGATGCAAAGCGAGAAATCTTTTTGTTTACCAGTAAGTGGTGAGCAAGGCCCATCAATACAGTGACATCCCCTCCCGCAGGGAGTCGGAATCTTTCATCTGCATTGGTTCCCGTCAGAGACATCAAACTTTCAAAAACCACCAATTTATTCATGTTGTCGCCGGCTTTTCTCGATTGAGAGAACGCCTTTGCATTGGCGGTCGGAGTCAGATGGGCTCCCAAAAAGTCGCAATTCACTGCAACAATCATCCGCGCCTGATCAAATCTCCAGCGAGGAACAACGCCCTTACCATAGGAAAGCTCTTGTCCTCGAACCAGATCATCGTAACTGAGCGCATCCCAGTTGTAGATCTTGGCGTTATAAGTCGCAGCAAAATCATTTACGAGAGTCTGAGTTGTTGGGGACAACGAGCTCCCTAGCAAAAGGGCCACCTGCCCCTTTTTCAGCTCGGCTATGACAGCGGCATCCAAAGCCTCATATTTAATACCGATGGTCTCTCGATTGGTTCGCTTGTCATTCTGCAGATTTTTGCGCGGTCCACTTAATCGATCTGGATCATATAACGAAAGAATGTGGGAGTGGGCTCGAGCCGACATTCCACCTTGATTAAAGGGGTGGTCCTCATTTCCCTCAATTTTGATGGGTCGCCCATCTCGTGCAGTAATGACCACACCAAAACCTTCCCCCGCATCAACGAGCGTGGAGGCATAAAAATTTGAGAGTCCATGGATAATTTCACGAGGTTTTTTTGCATACGGCACAATCATCTGGGCAGGACGCCGAACGCAGCCAAACGATGTTAAGGCAAGACTTGCGCCCATCAGCTTTAAAAATTCCCGACGAGCCCAGCCATCCTTGCCGTCTTCACTTTGCAGGGGGCTTGAACGAAATTCCTGCTCAGCGAACGACAGAAATTCGGGATCTTGCCGCCACTGATCTAGGCTCAACCAGTATTTCGAAGAAGACTTTGTCTCTTGTGGATTGTTGTTTTGTTCCATCTTCAGTTGATCCTCTTTTAGTAATGGCACGTGCTACAGTTGAGTGGCGCATTGTTTTCCGGCTGGCGGTGGCAGTTCACACACCAACCCATGGCCATACTGGCGTTTTGCTTCATCACCTGCATTGTCTCTACGGGTCCGTGACAAGTCTGACAGGACTTCCCGGCTTTAACGTGGGCCGCATGATTAAATTTGACATGATCAGGAAGGAGATGAACCTTTTGCCAGGCAATGGATTCACCCTTGTTATAAGCTTCCGTCACTTGGTCGATATACTTCTGCGCCTCAGCCCGAACCTGAACACCCATATGACAATTCATACAAACGTTAAGACTCGGGACAGCTGCGTGCTTTGAAACTTCAACCTGAGAGTGACAGTACTTACAGTCAATTTTGTACTGCCCGGCATGAAGATCATGCGGAAACGGAATCGGCTGTTCAGGCGCGTAGCCTTGATTGTAACCAACCACGATTTTGTTATTGGTGAGAACATAAATAAAGGACACCAAGCCAACACCGACAAGTATCAGCAGTGCGAGTCCAACGACTTTTTTACCCATAGGCAAACCCACAAGGTTGAATTGAAACTAGCTGAATCATCTAACTTTCAAGAACGCTATCTATAAGGCGTGCTGATGCCAATGACAATTTTTGATTTTAGGTCGACTCACAAAATCTTCATATTTTTGGCGCAAACATTTGTCCCAAGCGGAGTTGCCCGGGACAGTTGCAAAAAAGGCACATAAGACGCTGCGTTATTTTTGCTGTTGAGCGGAGAGACGGCTCCTTCGAACCGTCCCTACAAAAGTGACATAGACCAAATGGATCGCAACAAAGGCACTGACATATTCCACTCCGCCGGCCCCAAAACCGTAGGAGTGAAGGCCCGCGCCGAGTACGAAGTTCACCCCATACCAAGCCATGATAACCAAAGAAAATGAAACCACGGAACCCGCCGCCATTCCAAAATTCTTTACCCAGCCGGCAAGTCGTCCGTGGAGCAAGGCCACGTAACCTAGTAATGCAATAAGTGCCCAGGTTTCTTTTGGATCCCAGCCCCAAAATCGACCCCACGAATAGTCGGCCCAAACCCCACCCAATATAGTTCCCGCAGCCAAGAGCACCACCCCAATTTGGATGGAGCGATAACAAGCCAGAACCCCTGCCTGAATCTGAGCTTGGTATTTGTTTTCATCGCGAAGAAACAAAAACAAAATGTAATCTCCCAGAGCAAACGCCAAGAAAAAGGCGGCGTAACTAATGGTGATAATTAGCACATGCGTGGTCAGCCAAAACGTGGACCTCAGAACGGGCTCCAAAGGATGTATTCCATCGTCAAGTACCGTTGGAGCCAAATCCGTAAGGACCAGGCAAAATACTGAGACGATAGACGCCGTAATCAAAAGAAGTCTTTGTCGCTGATAATAATAGAGGATACTTGCAAATATAACCGTCCCAAAGGGAACCCAAACCACGGTTTCATACATATTTGATACCGGTGGCCGCTCGGCCAGATAAACCCTCAACGCCATGCCATAAGTGTGGAGTAAAAATCCAATGGAAAGCCCCAACCATCCCAGCTTTTGCCAGCGATCCTTTTTACTCACTCCCGCAGCCACAAAAAAGATGACACCCATTAAATAGGCGATCCAAGCCCACTTAAAAGGGTGAAATTTGTTAAAGTGAACTTCCAATAAAATGCGCCGATCAGATGGGTATTTGTCTGGAGCCTGTGCCCGAGCGGCTGCTTTGAAGTCTTCAAGCGCAGCTTGCAAATCTGACTCGCCTATTGGCGTCGCACTGCCATCAAGCTCTGACCCAAGGGCTTTTACAAATCTGCCCAAAAGATTCGAAAACTTATCTCTCAACTCCTCAGGAAGTTCGTTCGCACCTAGCCAGGCATCCTTATCGGGCTGCGGAGCCGGACGAATCGCCATTCCGGAGTGAATGGCCTGAAGCATCGCCATTTGGTTTTCAAGCCTCTGCACATCCTGAAAGTAGGGATTTAATTTCTCCCCTTGCTCGCGAACACCCCTGAGCTCTTGAAGAATGAGCGGCAGCCGATCGTTCATCATAATTTCTTTTGGAGAATACAAAATGCGCTTAGAATCCAAGCGAAGCGCTTCACGTACCCCGGAGTTTCTAATCTCGACGAACTCAATGGACTCCCAAGGCTCAGGCACCATCATCCATGTAGTGACGACTTCAACAGCGTCTTTACCTTTGTAAGAGGTTTTTCCGTAAATGAGCTCAAGAGACTCCCGAGCAAATGTGTCGTAAGGTTTTAATCGCCCCGCATCCTGTACCGGGAGATAGCGCAAGGGATCGGTGATTTTCGCCAAAGCCGAGGGACCAACTAAAACGGACATCAGCAACAGGAGCGCTTGTACTTTTCTCATTTGCTCTCCGAAAAAATTCGCCAAATTCGGCTTCGTTTAAAATAAAATAGGACAATCGAACCAAATACGATCAACAGCGAGCCTAAGTACTTCATCCAGCGACCCGGATCATGATTTACGCTCAATATTGAGGCGACTGGGCGTCCCATTGAGTCCTGCTCAAAACTCGCCTGATAAAATGTGAATCCGTTATGCTTAAGTGGCTCATTCATTGAAATGGTACGTCGCCCAAGTCCCGGCACCTCGACTTCGCTTTCGTAACTCGAAGCCCGCATTGTACCTTGGTACCTTCCGATATTAAATTTGGCCAAAGTCATAGAAAAACCGATGTCGATGCGGCGATTGGCAAAGGTCACGTAGTACATTCGATCATCTGCAAACAATCGCAAAACGGAGTTGAGCCCCAACCAATGGTCCTCGCCGCGAAACCGCACGCGAACCGCCGAACGCCGCGTCGGGAAACCCCACGACAAAAGGCGCGAAAGCGCTTTGCGCCCGCGGATTTCGACGCTCGCTCTCCTGCCGGCAAATTACCGCCGATTGGCGCAG
>JAPKGD010000144.1 GCA_026648125.1 Bdellovibrionales bacterium
AATCATTATATAATGAGGAAACCTTTCATAGGGCTCAGGCGGCAAAGAAACAAACAGTAGTCATTTCTCCCGAACTTCATGAGGGTCATGAAGAAAGAGCGGATTTAGTGAAACTAGAACAGCGGTGGCGGATGTTGAGCTCATGGAATGCCTCTGCACTTTGCACAGACTATTCAAGTCGTGTGAAGGGGCACTTAGGAGATTTTCATGTCCAGGCCTAGATTAAAATCCGCATCTTGGTTTGTGTTTGGGAGGGGAATGGCATGAGGGCTCTTCTTATTCCATGTGCCGGGGGGCTTCCCATCGATATGCAAGCGGAGTTTGGACCTGTGCCTGCCTCATCTTTACCAATTGGTGGAGGTATCGTTCTTGAAAAATTACTTTCGCACGTGGTGGATGAGTATGACCAGATTCTCATTGCCTTTGCGGAACCCTTTCCCATTGTAAACAGTATCTGTAAGAGGGTTTCGGAAAAAATCGAGATTTTAGACGTAGGCCAAACGGACTCTATTGCATCCACTCTTTTGAAAATGGCAGATTCTTTGAGTGGCAAAGAAACCCTCATTACCGTACAGATGGGCGATGCCTTTCATGCCAAAGCCGGACCATTTAAGGATTCGGTCAGTGTGTGTGAGGATCGCTTTAATTCTCGATGGGTTACGATTCGAATGAGACCAAATGGTATGATTGATCACTTTGTCTTACCCGGTTCTGGCAAAGCAGCATCTCAAGATGTGGTGTTTGCGGGCAAATTCTCAGTGGCCAATCCCGGGGAATTTTTTGCGTTATTAAAAGAGTGTTGTCCAGATGGAAAGGGACGCGCCGACAGCCTCTATTTGGCTCTCACGGATTATTATAATGCAAAAGGAAAGTGTCCGACGGTTGATGAAAGAGAATGGCAGGATTTTGGCTATTTGAAGTCCTATTATCATTTTCGCAGAACCAGCGGCTTTAATGAGCGTCAGTTTAATACAATTTCTTATGATGCGCGCAGGTCGAGTATCACAAAATTAAGTCGGGATCCGGATAAGTTTTTAAATGAGATTCGCTGGTACCAGCAGATTCCTCCAGAGCTCGCGTATCTTACTCCTCGTATCTATCGGGTCCGGGATGTTGATCCTATTCAGGTGGAGATGGAGTATTCAGCGGGAATTCCTCTTGATCAGCTCTGGCTCTATTCGAGAGTTGACCTCGATGTATGGGACCAAATTTGGGAGCATGTCAAAGATACTTTAGATGCCTTTTCTTCGATAGGTAGGACGGCGCACCCTAAGCCTTTTGAGGCTCAGGTAAAGATCATGTACCTCGAAAAAACCATGGAAAGGATGAAAAGCTATCTTTCTAAGAAAGAGTTCTCACCATTGGTTTCTGGTGAAGTTTTTATTAATGGAACTCAGGTTCCAAATTTGACGGACGCTCAACAAGTTGTAAAAGAAATTGTACTCAGTCAGGATTTCTTATCTGGATACAAGCCGTCTATTCTCCACGGAGACCTTTGCTTCAGCAATATCTTATACGACTCGCGATTGGACAAGATTACGCTCATTGACCCTAGGGGCAGCTTCGGCACACCTGGAATTTTTGGTGATCTCCGGTACGATCTAGGAAAGCTCTTACATAGCTCAACGGGTCGGTATGATTTTCTCAGTAACGGACACTTTGAACTGGGCTCAACAGGAAATGAATTTACACTCAACGAACTTATCGATTTGAGGCAGGTCGAGGTTGGGGAGTTTATGACAAATCTAATCAGGGACTATGCGGGGCCCGCTTTTTGGCAAATTGAGTTTGTGGCCGCACTGCTATTTCTCAGCATGGTTCCGCTACACATGGACAAGCCAAAATCTCAAGTCGCATTTGTACTGAGGGGGCTAGAACTGTTGCAGAAAGCGCTCTCGGCTCGGGGGTAATTTTGATTTGTATTATCACAATGGCAGGTCGGGGCCAGCGCTTTAGAGATCAGGGATATGAATTGCCCAAATACGAAATTGAAGCAAATGGAGGGACATTGTTTGAGTGGTCGATCTCGTCTCTCCAGCCATGGATCAAATCAAAGGCTAAATTTGTCTTTGTTTCACTTGCCGAAAATAGAGCCCAGCCATTTATTGCTTATAAGGCGACTGAATTGAAGATCCAGAAATTTGACTGCGTAGAAATACCTGAGGTCACTGATGGTCAGGCTTCGACGGTTCTCCTCGCGGCAAAGGCCATTAAAGAAAAGGACGAGCCAATTGTTATCTTTAATGTGGACACCCATATTCGGCCAGAGGCGTTGAGTACGTTTGTTGGATTACAGCTTTTCGCACCATGCTTTGAGATGCCTGGGGATCATTGGAGCTTTTTTGCAAAGAATAATGAAGGATTTGCGACTCAAGCTGCCGAGAAGGTGCGTATTTCACCGTGGGCATCGGTAGGGCTATATGGATTTGAATCGTTTGAACAATTTGAGGCCGCCTACCGTGCGACCTATGAAGGACCAAAAGCAACTTTAAAACTAAAGGAACGATATGTCGCACCTCTATATAACTGGGTCATTGAGAGTGGAGGAAAGGTGTCTGTTCCGATGATCAATAAACAAGATGTCATACCGATTGGTACTCCGTCGGAACTCGAGCAGCTCATTCAATCGGGCGTTGTCTATGAGGCGATAAAATGAGTGGGGGGCGAGGGGGGCCGACTGTCACCGTTGGAATCCCAACTTTTAATCGGCCCGAGGGTCTACGAGAAACACTTAAGAGAATTACCAACCAGACCTACCGCAATCTTGAAATCATTGTGTCTGATAACTGTTCAAACGATGAGGCGGCTGTCCGCCAAGTCATCCACGAGTTCTCTCAAGACCCACGGCTTCGTTATGTGAGACAAGAAAAAAACCTAGGCTCAGTGCTTAACTTTCACTTTCTCGTTAAACAGGCCAAGGGCGACTTTTTTATATGGGCCGCAGATGATGATGAGGTTGAGCTGACCTATGTGGAAAAATTGGTTAATTGCTTGAGTCAAAGGTCTCACGCGACAATTGCAATGAGTGGCTATGATGTGAATGACACCATGGCAAACCCGCCCATCCGCACGGAATTAACTCGACATCTCTACGGCTTAAAGGGTGCGACGGCTTTTGAGCGCTTAAAAAAGTACATACTACAGCCAGACCACCTTGGAAAATCTCGACTTGCATGGGGCATGTTCCCTACGGGATTAATTCGAAAGGCCTTTGCGGATTGCATCGCTGCCACAAAACATGGCGACAATTTAATCTGGGGAGATATTCCAATGGAGTTTCGCATGTTGGCCTACGGTCAGCTCGAGGTGGTCGATGAAATTTTGTTCCATGTGAATCTTTTGCCGAGTTCGGACGGAAAGCAGGGATTCTCTGGTGCCGTTGGAAAACTCTTTAAGATAATAGATCGTTCGGTCGACGCACAAAGAGCTGTAGTGAGAGAGTCTGATCTGACGACGCAAGAGCGAAAAGCTCTGATGAGATTAATTAGTTGGTATAAATTCAAGTCCAAGTTGCAAGTCTTTGGTTACTATGGGGTCATTGGCCGATTTCCCTGGCTGGCCAGATGGGTAAAGAAAATAGTCTTTTGGTTTACTTAAGTCGCTTTTTAAAGGCCCTCTGTTCAAGTTTTGTATCGGGCGATGATGGGGCACGATCGAATTGGCTTGGGACGTTTAAAATGGAAAGTGGCGAGGCTTTAGTTGGAGTTTGAAACCCCATTTGGACGAGCTTAAGTGCGTGAGCCGCATTGAGAGATCTTCCGCTGAGAGTCCGCTCGTAGTGATTTGGCCTTGCGCGACCTGAGGTGGTTAGAACTCGGATGAGGCCAACGGGTGCCGTTCGCAGTCCCAGCTTGGGCCAAATTTGGGCCGCGACTCCAGAAGCAAAGGCTGTGGCCTGGGAGGTTCCTGTCATTTCTCCAAAATTTCCTCCAGGGAGACTGGAGCGAATTTTTTCGCCGGGCGCCGAAATGTCCACTGTAGATTTGCCAAAATTGCTAGTGCTGAGAAGATCTCCCCGTTGGTTATGAGCTGTTACAGATAATATGTTCTCGAGCTCGTAATCTGCGGGGAAGTAACGATATCGGTCTGAGTTCGCTCCTTCATTTCCGGCCGCAGCCACAACGAGAATTCCCGCACTATTCGCTTCACGAATGGCCTCAAATTCTTCTTCTGTCGAGGTGGGACCTCCGCCTGAGTAATTAATTATTTTTGCATTCATTCGAATGGCGTAGCGAATGGCCTCGACGGTCCACCGAATCGTCTGCTCAGCGCTGGCAGTAGGAGCATAATAGCGCAAGATCATTAGGCGAGCTTGAGGCGCGACTTGGTGAATAATTCCTGCGATATGTGTGCCGTGACCATGACTGTCAGACAATTTCGGCGTAGACCTCACAAAGTCCCAGCCATGAATATCGTCCACATAACCATTCTGGTCATCGTCCACACCATTCGTCTCTTTCGCCCGGCCCATCTCATCCAGACCGGATTCCCCTGGATTAATCCAGAGAGATCCCGCGAGAAAGGGGTGTTCACGATCAACTCCAGTGTCGATGATCGCGATAGTGATGCCGTCGCTCGCGGTGGAGAGATCAGCTGGGACAAAGCGAATATCTTTGAGAGCCCAACTCGATATTTGAAAGGCTTGGGTGGGTGTGGGAACCGAGGCATAGAGTTGAATCGAGAAGATCTGGGATAAGAGAAAGAGAAAGACCGTTTTGGCCACAAGGAACCTCCTTATTTTTGGGTTTTGTTGAGAGTCGACGGGCGACGATTATCGCTCTTCACGCTTCACCGAAGTCGAAGACTTCAGTGGCGTGGCAAAGGTGGGCTTTCGCTCCAGCCTGGAGCAAGGCAAACTTGAGTTGCTGCCATACTCTAGGGAACAGTCGATGACTCGACCGGCTTTAGAGAAGAAAAGTTGCTGACCGTTTTTGAGGTAGATTGAATAGAAGGTTGACTTGATCTTAAGCTGATCACCGTGGATAGAGGTCCACTTAATCCCTTCTCCGGTCGGTTCAAACTGGGGCCGAAAGTTCGATTCCGAATCACATTGAGAAAGCCGGTACAGGCTTTCATTGATACGAGTAATTGACATTTGTGAGGAGGGGCAGAGGGCATCTGAATTCGATGCAAAGGCCAGATCCCAAAGTGGTACAAAGATGATTAAGCTAATGAAGTGTGCTTTGAGCTTGGGATTCATACCCGGCGAGTGTGCAAGGCGTACACCAGGCCTATTCCAATAAAATTAGAGATTGGCCCGCACAATCTAATCAAACGAGTGTCAATCCGGCGACTGTACGAGCATTAGACAGCTGTCAATTGGGTCCTATAACTAGAGCGAGTTCGGAGTTCAGCAGCATTTTCGCTCTGAGAGCTTGATTATTTTCCTGGATCTTTCATTCTGAGATGGTGCAAATTTCACCAACACTTCAGAGGAAGATTCATGGCAAACCCACGTCAGATAGGCCTATTCGATGGCCATCACCCGAAGAGCGCGCATATTTCCATCAAAGACAAACACGAGTTGGTTCAGTTGGCCGATCTGACACCGTGGCCAGAGCTTATCGAGGCGGCGCAAGGAATCAGGGCCTTGAAAGTCAAAGCCCTGGTCGGTCCCGAGCCGCATTACCGCGAACTTCTGGGAGCGATTGCGCTCATGTCAGTGAGGCAAATCACCTACCGACAAGCCGAAGATCTGATTGCCCACTATGCACCGGCCAGATACCTTTGCAATTTGATGGATTCCAGCTGGAACCCGGATCACATCACCATCTTCGAGTTCACCCAGATGATGGGCCCAGAAGGAATGGAC
>JAPKGD010000145.1 GCA_026648125.1 Bdellovibrionales bacterium
CACCACCAGATCGAGCCCCTTACCCTTGGCGGCAAATTCCAAAATAGATATGGTGCTATTCACAAGACTTCTCAGCTCAAAGTGAGTTTCTTCCAACTCGAGCTTTCCAGATTCAATTTTAGAGAGATCAAGAATTTGATTAATCAAAGACAACAGCGAATTGGAGGAGTCGCGTATGGTTTGTACGAACTCAACCTGCTCGCCGTCCAAATCCGTTTCAGAAAGAATCCGAGTCATTCCAATAATGCCATTTAAAGGTGTGCGAATTTCGTGACTCATATTGGCCAAAAATTGAGATTTCATCTCAGAAGCTTCATACGCCTTTTTTTCTGCCTCTTTACGTTTTCCAATTTCACCTTTAAGAGTCATCGTGGCAGCTTGTAACATGATGAACGCCATAAGGAGTCCCGCTAAAACCATAAGACTTGCGGTCTTAAAGTCGCTATTCGCCTGAGCGGTGCGCGACTTTAAAAGCTCGGCTTCTCGATTCATAAATTGGGTAAAAGCTTGACGGACTTGATCCATTGTCTGTTGACCTAATCCCGATTTTACTCGCTCAAAGGCTTCCGCTTGTCGGTTGGTTTCGGTCAAATAAATATCATCTTGAAGGTAACCTAAACGAGCGAGAATCAATTCATCCAGGTCTTGAAACATCCTCTCCTGCGCTTCTTGCTCGCTGACCGACTCCCTTAGCTTTTTAAAATCGGTCTTTGCCGTTTCGACAGCGGCTCTATAGGTATCTAAAAATGGGGAATGAAGAGTCATCAAATATCCACGTTGAGCCGTTTCAGCGCGTTCAATGGAAATCTGAATTTGGTTAGCGAGTGCGATGATCTTTTCACTTTGAATCAAGATTGCGTTGGAGGCCACATACCTTTGAGCCGAGCTATAAGAGAAAAAGGAAATGACCAGAAGCAGTCCTAAGCCCAGCACGGTCAGCAGAAGTACGATGTTTCCTCTTTGCTTCATCTTAACTATTGTTTGCGACCACAGCCAAACTTTGGAGACCAGTTTTGGCAAACACGACCTTCTCTATTTTTTATTTAGAATTGCCTGTCTTGCATGATCGTAAAACTCTTTGGAGTTCTCTGACGTCGATAAAATGGCCTTCTGATAGGCGGCCTCGACTTTGTCCTGGCTCGATCCTGCGGGAAGCCCCAAGGCTTCATAGGCATCCCAGCTGTGTCCATTAAAGTTGAAATGTACATTAAGACTTCGCCCCGGAGGTTCAGTCGAGGTCGATGCGGTATCAGTGGGTGAATTGTCAAATCCAGGCGCCCACTTTTCTGGGGTTCGTCGCATCTCTCTTGGCGCTATTCGATCCGATTGCGCTCGCCAACGGAATTGCGCCCCTTTGGGCCGATTTTTCTTAAGTAGATAGATAACCCCAAAAACCACTAAAGTGGCTTGAAGCCATAAAAATTTCTCGAAGAGTTCCACATCCCATTATCATTTCTACTTGAGTGCTTTTTCAAGTCCACCTCTTGTGTTATAAGACGCACCTAGCCCCAATAAACACGTTTGAGGAGCTCTCATGAACCCATTTGACCAGCAGGCCCCCATCCAAGGTGTAAAGCACATCATCGCTGTAGGATCGGGAAAAGGTGGCGTTGGCAAGAGCACTGTGGCAGCGAATTTGGCCGTGGGCCTCAAACATCGCGGTCATAAAGTAGGCTTATTAGATGCTGATATTTATGGCCCCAGTGTTCCTCGATTGTTTGGCTGCCTCGGCCAAAGGCCAGATGTTGATAGCCAGAGTAAAATTGTTCCGCTCACTCGCTTTGGCGTGAAGCTGATGAGCATGGGTTTTATGGTTGATGAAGATATGCCCATGGTTTGGCGAGGCCCGATGCTCTTTAAAGCCATGGATCAGTTCTTTCGAGATGTCGCTTGGGGTGAATTGGATTATTTGGTGATCGATCTTCCTCCCGGAACAGGCGATGTGGCTCTCACCATGGCGCAAAAAGTTCCGGTGGACGGTGGAGTTGTGGTTTGCACACCTCAAAATATGGCTCTTGCCGATGGCAAAAAAGCGATCAGCATGTTTGCACAAGTAAAGATCCCCGTCCTCGGCGTGGTAGAAAATATGTCCTTTATGACGACCCCCCAAGGTGAAAGGGTCAGCTTGTTTCCCAAGGGAGAACTCGATGCGTACTTGATGTCGCGAGACCTTGCGAAATTGGCCGAGATCCCCTTTCAACCCCAATTGGCTTTGTCGAGTGAGGCGGGAGTCCCCGCTTTAGAGAGCCAGCCTGAGTCGGCAGAAGCCAAAGCCTTTTTGAGCCTTGCTGATGAGGTCATTCGTCGCACTGTGAAGCACTCTTCCTAAAAGTGTTGCTATCGCTACAATTCACCGTCTCAAGACCATTCACGGATGTGGAATTTTCGCCTCTTTTCTTTGCCTGAATGGCGCGTAGCGTTATTCTAGGGGTTGTCAGCGCCTCGAAGACGGGACGTTTGGGAAAGGGGGGCCACATGGTGAAACGACCAATGGATTGGCGTCTAGACCCACCGCCGAAGTAAGGCGAGTGCCAGGGTCATTAAGTTCTAGGCCAGTCGATCAGACTTAAAAAACAATTTACAGGAGGTTTTTAGTTTAGGTCCTGTGCCTTCCTTCCTTTGTAAAGGGCAAACCGCTTGGAAACAGCGGGACGCAAAGCCAAGAAGCTAACGCCGCGAGGTTATGCTTGTCTGGCCGCCAGAGGGATTGAATTTGGTGCACAACGGAGGGGAAGCATCGGTTTGAACCCGCCGCTAAGGGAAGCAGGCGGGTTTTTTTTTGCCCCGAAGGTACCTGCTGGGTTTTTCGGGGCACTCCGCAGCAATAATCGGCCTGGTTAAAGACCTCACAAAGGTGACCCAGAGGCCCGGATTCCCTTGTGCGGCTACATGGTAATGCCGCGCCGTGACCCGAAAAACCCAGCAGGTACCTAAAATGGGCCCAGCTGTCTAAATCTTGGCTCAGTCAGTTTCAGTCCCTTAGGGCTAGATGGGCCATATATCTAGAATCATTAAAATATTTTACGCCTGCCCAAGGCTCAATTCTTGCTCCTTTGGCTCGCGATGCGAAATCCGGTAATTAAAACAAGCCTTGAGAGTTTAGGCCCACTAAACCTTCTCACCAAGGGCCCGGGCCTCACGGTGTTCTTTGGCCTTTTCGCCGTGCTTGTCTTGGCTCTGATACCGTCCCCTTCGGCAGCCCAGAATTTTTACTCAAAAGACGCTTTCGAAATCCTCGGGGTAAAGAAGACCGACCCCATTGAGACCATAAAGGATCAATACAGACTTCTCGCGAAAAAGCATTACCCAAAAGCTCCTGACCGATTGAAACCAGAGGACCTCGCAGAGGCCACCCGAATTTTCGGCCTAGTTAAAGCCGCTTATGAAGCGATTGACCAGCTTGATGAGCGGATCATTCGAGGAGCGATCGAAGGCGGGACTCTGGGACTCAATAAGAAAGAGTTTCTAATGCGCGGAGGAAGCCCCGCTCGGGCAGATGCAATTTATGGAGCTCAGAGTTTTAATGATTCAGACGGATACGAGTCTCAAACGTCCGCCGATCAAAAATGGAGCGAGAGCTTTTTTTCCGACCTACATCAGCGCTCGAAAAATGCAAAATCTGGAAAACCACAATCAAAAGTTCGCGACGTAAAGACTTATGCGGGAATCTTTCCAGGGGAAATAAAGCACATCTACGGCAATGCCTCGGGCGTGATTATTGAAGCCCACCTATTCGAAGACGGCGGTGGGCGAGTTCATCTCTATTGGATTCCTTCGGACTCAAACATCATATACCCCGTTATCTTTACAGACGGAGGGATTAGCGGATGGACCGAAGAAGATCGAGGAACATTTTTTGATCCACGTCTGCCAGAGGGTTCGGCGCGCTTAATTCATAGACCGGGCATTGATATCAAGACACGGTCACACACTTTTAAATCTTTGCCTGTATTTGATAGTGCCCAAATCAACGAAAAACTTGCCCTCGGTGGATACAGAGTTTTTGACAACTGGAAAGGCAAGTATCGGCCCAACCTCGGACTTTTTGAAACGCCTGTTAAGGGAAATCTCAATCTTTTCACCTATTATATTTTTTCTGATGGGCAATATTATATTGTGATCAGGGAAACAGAAGATGAGAAATATTACCCAGTAATATCCGCATTTGAGGGTTATCCCGGTAATATGGTGCCGAACGGACTCATACTCGATCGAGAGAGGCGAGCTCTCCGCGTCCCAGGACGAAAACAGATTTGGCAAATTGGAAACAAGATTCAATCGCATCCGATTTTTGATGAGCACCTCGGACTTTATTTGGGAAACTTTGCCCAAACTTCGGTAGAGCTCTCTATTTTTGAAGAAAGTCCGAACAACCGAGCCCCGCGCCTTATAAGAAAAATTCCGGCGATTAGTATTGAGCAAGTCCCCGAGCACAATTTTAACTTTCTGCTGGGAAAATATCTCCAAGTTCCCCTCGAGATTAGAACTCCACTCGATCGAGAGTTTCTCTTCGCATCGGCAGAAAAACAAGCCTCGAGTGCCCCTCTACAAATTGCAGGTCGATCGAATGTTGACACTGCAAACTTGGCGACCGCCAAGAGTTCGCCTACCGTTTTCAATCCTCAGCCAAACTCTTCTTCGCCTGACTCTTCTGATGTGGTGAAAGCCGGTCCATCGAACTTTCAACGTATCCAAGACCTCAAAAGAAGGTTCAGAAAAATTGCTGACTTTTTGGATGATCCTCAAGGAGATGTTCGACAACTCGTTGCCAAATACCTCCTCAGTGGGCAGATCCGCCTTGAAGAAATCAGTGCGATAATAGATCGCCACGGAGCCAACCCCGACGTTATGACCCTTATGCTCTTATTTACTGAACAGTTACAAAATTGGGATGTGCTCAAACGTTTTCTCTTTATTTTTCACCGCAACATCGACTTCCACATCAGCCGCCAGGCCCAAATGCAGGTGATGGCGATGATACACCTAAGAGATCTGATCTTACGGGTTCCTAACCCCCAAGATCCGGCAATCATGTCTATCGTTGAGCGGCTGAGGATTCCCTACCCACAGCTAATGAGCTACATCGAAGCCGCTTGGGCTAAACGGTGGCAGGGCTACCTGCCACCGCCCCCGGCTGAGCGCCTGACTGTCGAGCAAGAATGGCTCGCCATCTCCGGCTGCCAAGGCCTCCTCGAATAAAAGGAACATGGTTGTTTTTTGGCCCGCGGGGCAGCAAATCCAATGGCCAAATTGACCGAACCTCGAGGGTTCGTGCAATAACTAAAGACATGGATCTTAGGCTCTCCCATAACAATCATTTTCGCTTTGGCTTTAATGGTGAGGCGTTTAATTTTCGCCAAAGACCTGAAGACAAATGGTGGGTTTCATACGGTCCCTGTGAGAGAGAGCCCGGTACCTTTTGGCAGGAATGTCTGGCGACGGCGAGGCAAATCCGCGCCAACACCTCGCTGCCACTTTGGCTCCTCTTTTCAGGTGGTGCGGACAGCGAAATGGCCCTGAAAGCGTTCCGCGCGGCTGGGGTTGAGATCAACGCCGCGATTTTGCGCTTCAAAGACGATCTGAATATTCACGACTTCTCCTACGCCGTGATCGCCTGCGAAGAGCTTGGCGTCCCCTATCGATTTTTCGAATTGGACTTACTTAAGTTTTGGGAGACCCGCATTTGGGATTACGCAAACCCGACTCTTTGTCCCTCCCCTCAACTTCTCACCACGATGTATCTCGTCGATCAAGTTGATGGCTATCCCATTTTGGGGAGTGGCGAATGT
>JAPKGD010000146.1 GCA_026648125.1 Bdellovibrionales bacterium
CTCCAAAGAAATTAAACACTGGTTAGTTCTATTCAAACAAAGTTGCTCAGTGGGAGCTATAAACGTAGCTGCATATTCTGATGCAATGTTCGACAAAGCTGAATCAACTTCTGGCCAAATCGTCGCTCTTGCATACACTTTCGAGCCGCCAATCCGAGCCTTTTCTGAGGTTTGAAATGCATGGACCGCAGAAACGTGCCACCTCGGAACGCTGGAAATTATGACCAACTTTGATCTCGGCGAGACTTCTCGAATTCGGCGAATCATGTTTTCAAGCTTCTCGCTGAGGCTTCGAACACTCAGGGGATAGTCTTTGTGCAGCCAGGCCGCATGTAAAATAATTACGTCGAAGTCTAATTCCGCAAGTCGCCCGAGGATCTGGTCATTAATTACATTACAATTCCTTCTATGCTTTAACACCTTGAGATCCGAGAGCGGAGGACAGCCACTTTGCGTGAGCTGAGACAGGCTAAATTTTAAGTCGCGAGAAAGCACCGCTAAGCCAGGGTACAAAGATGCTGCGTTACTGTCGCCCCAAATTAAGAGCGACGGCTGACCCGAGTCACCTTTATTTACACATGTTGGGGCGTGCTCCGTCTCGTTTAAATTTTGAATGAGGCACTCATGCTGACGTACAAACTTATGCCAACTATAGCCTCTTTGCGTTTCTGCTTTCTCCTGCGCATAACTCTCGGTGAAATAGCCAAGGCCGAAGAGACCCGAACTACCCAAGATTAGCGAGACAAAAATGAGACCCTGTGAAAACCTTTTCTGGTCCCGAATTGGCCGCTCAACATACTTCCATGATATCCAAGCCATCAGAAATGAGGCAAAAATGAGACCAATCATCGTCATCTCAGTTGGCTCAACAGAAGATGAATGGCGGGCAAACGCAAAGAGCGGTTGGTGCCAAAGATAGAGACTATAGCTCATCAAACCAATGCTCACCAGATATGGATGGCTTAAGAGTTTCCCAACCCCATCCCTACTCGAAGAAAAGAGAATGATCAGAGCAGTTCCCAAAGTTGGCAAAAGCAAGTGAGTCGCCGAAATTGGTCTTTCATCGCTGAAAATGAAAATCGGCGACAGAATAAGAACGAGTCCCAATATATTTAGAGATTCGCAAACAATAGGATTGAGCTTCTGTCTGGAGACAGACGAAATATAAGTCGCCACAAGCGCTCCGATCATCAGCTCCCAAGCCCGAGCCTGCAAAAGATAGAAATTCTTTGATTGATAGAATTCAGATTCCAGGACTGAAGTGCTGAGGCTCAAAAGCGCAATTGCAATAAATGCTTTGCCTAACCAATCTCTTCGAAACCTCCAAATGAGAACTACGATTAAAGGAAATATAATATAAAACTGTTCTTCGACAGAAATACTCCAAGTGTGCATGAGCGGCTTGAGTTCCGTAAATGGATCAAAATAATCCCCTTCTTTCCCAAATAGAATATTTGAGGCGAATCCAGCCAACCACATTAGACTCTTTGAAAAGCGTTGCAAATCGGATGGCTGTAGCGACACCAACGCCATGAAGTAACTCACTATAGACATAAATAACAGGGCCGGAAATATTCGCCGCACTCGTCTTTCATAGAAATTTGCTAGCGAAAAAGTGCCGTCTTTGAGTTCATTAAGAATGAGGGAGGTGATCAGGTAACCACTTATAACGAAAAATACGTCTACACCGATAAATCCACCTGAAAATTCAGCAAGGTCAGCGTGATAGAGCATCACGGGTATGATCGCAAGCGCCCGTAATCCATCTATTTCTTTTCGATATTCCATTGAGCGTGCCCTATAAATGGGAGCCTACTACTTGGCTCAACTATTCAACCGTAACGGACTTGGCTAAATTTCTTGGCTGGTCCACATCGTGCCCTAGCGAGTTAGCCACATGATAAGCCAAAAGCTGAAGAGGTATCGTCTCAATCAATGGGTAGATAACTTGTGGAGCCTCAGGTAGAGCCAGATAGTGATCTGAAAGATCCTTGAGGCGCTTGTTATCTCCTGTACCCAGGGAAATGACTTTTCCCCCACGCGCCTTGGCTTCTTCGAGATTACTGACTGTTTTATCATAAAGCTCATCACTGGGCGCGAGCATTACGATCACCATCTTTTCGTCGATCAAAGCCAAGGGTCCGTGCTTCATCTCTCCTGCCGCATAACCCTCGGCATGCATATACGCGAGTTCTTTGAGCTTCAATGCACCCTCTAAGGCAATGGGGTAATGGGCCCCACGGCCCATATACAAAAAGCCCTTTACAGACTTTAGAATTTCAGCCGCTTGAGCAAAGAATTTCTCAAAGGCCAAAACTGTATCGAGATGGCTCGGAGCTGCGAGAAGAGCCTGAACCTCAATTTTTTCCGCGTCTTTAGAAATGGCTCCCTTAACCTTAGCAATAGCCACGGCCAAAACGTGGATCAGGGCCATAGTGGCCGTGAATGCCTTGGTGCTCGCCACTCCAATTTCTGCGCCCGCATTCATGTACAAATGACCATCAGATTCGCGATCAATTGAGGAATTTCTGACATTGCAGATACTCAATACCTTTCCACCCGCAGCGCGTACCAATCGAAGTGCAGCAAGGGTATCCGCCGTCTCTCCACTTTGTGAAATTACAATGGTTAGACTTTTAGAGTCTAGAATGGGATGTCTGTAGCGAAACTCAGAAGCAATATCAATCTCGACCGGCACACGAGCAAGTCTCTCAATAAGATATTTTCCGATCATTCCCGCATAATAAGAAGTTCCGCAGGCCACGATCATAACCTTATCGACTTCAGAAAATACCTTCTCTGTTGTCGCCCAATCGGATTCGGGATTGAGTCGGGTCAGCTCATGAGGAGCTGCTCCCGAGAATCCAACTTGATGAAGGCGCACCGTCTGGGAATCCAGTTGGATGTGCGGTGAAATTGCGGCCGCCACGGCCCGAGGTTGTTCAAAGATTTCTTTGAGCATGTAGTGCTGATATCCACCTTTTTGGACCTGCTCTGGGCTCCACTCCATTTCCGTCAACGGGGGATTGCGCTCTGAACCGTCTCGGCCAACGATCTTGAATTCAGATCCACATATCCACGCCACATCATTGTCTTCAAGAAAAACGACTTTCTTTGTGTAGGGCATAATAGCCTGAATATCACTGGCCATAAACATTTCATCTTTACCCACACCCAGCACAAGTGGAGGACCATTTTTAAATGCCACCATAGTGTCAGCTTGGTTTTCCCACACGGCCACAACCGAATAGGCCCCCTGAAGTTTGGGTAAAACAGAAAGCACTGACTTCAACAAGTCGCCTTGGACCTTTACTTCTTCAGACAAAAGATGAGCAATAAGTTCCGAATCAGTTTCAGATTCAAAAATCGCGCCCTGAGCGATCAGCCTTTCGCGGAGCTCAGCATAGTTTTCAATTATTCCATTGTGAACAATGCTCACTCCACCTACGCAATGAGGATGTGCATTGCGCTCACTCGGGCGTCCATGTGTCGCCCAGCGAGTGTGACCAATGCCAAGGCGTCCGTCGAATTTCTCTCCGCTCAATTTGTTCTCTAGATTGCCAAGCTTTCCCTCAGCGCGAACTCTTTTGAAGTGGCCATGATCTAAAATCGCCACACCTGCGCTGTCATACCCTCTGTATTCAAGTGACTTTAAACCTTTGAGAATAACTTCTTTGGGTTCCCTCGGGCCGTAATAACCAACAATGCCGCACATATTATTTTGGCTCTTCCTTTTTCTTCGCAGGGTTATAGTTTTCTTTGACGACCTGCTTTGAGCGAGCCACAGCCAATGCCTCTGCGGGAACGTCTTTAGTTATCGTGGAGCCAGATCCAATGACGGCGTGGTCACCGATGGTTACTGGCGCCACGAATTGAGAGTCGCTGCCTACAAAGACATGATTGCCGATCACGGTTTCGTATTTCTTGTGGTCCACAGCATAATTGCAGGTGATCGTGCCACATCCAATATTCGTATCGGTTCCAATGGTTGCATCACCTAAATAAGTCAAATGTGAGGCCTTTGAGCGATCGCCAAATTTGACCTTCTTCATCTCCACAAAGTTACCCACCTTGCAGTTTTGACCAATTTGGGTTCCAGGTCTGAGATGGGCGTAGGGGCCTACGTCTGAGTTTGCGCCAACTTTTGCCTGGTCAAGATAGGAGCCCGATTTGATGGTCACTTGCTCACCCAGTTCAGCACTTTGAATCATGACCCCTGGCTCAACGACCGACATCTTTCCAATCTTAGTTTGGCCCCTTAAAAAAAACATTGGGGAACAGAACACTTCCCTCGCCAACTTCCACCGAACTTTCCACATAGGTTTTGTCTGGATCCATTACGATCACGCCGTCTTCCATCAGTCGGTGAATCTTGCGCCGAAACGTTTCTTTGCTTACCTCGGCAAGTTCCGCTTGAGTGTTCACTCCTTTGGCCACATGGGCGGGCGCAGAGATCGCTTCCACCTGTCGATGGTCTTCAACGGCCAGAGAAATGATGTCCGTGAGATAAAATTCACTTTGAGCATTATGCGGCTTCACCTGAGGAAGGTATTCATTCAACGTCTCTGCACGAAGAACGTAAATGCCCGTGTTTACTTCTTTGATTTTTCGTGACTCGTGCGTTGCATCCTTTGCCTCTACGATAGCCCACACGCGGCCCTGGTTGCGAACAATACGCCCATAATTTCCCGGATCGTCCATAGTGACGGTGACAACTCCAATATGGGCGGATGAGGCTAAAAAATCCGTCACAATTTTCTGGATATCACCAACTTCAATTAAGGGATGATCACCGTTAAGAATAAGAACTATGCCAGACATCGAATCGGGTTGCGCCGACCGCACCGCGTCAGCTGTGCCTAATTGCTGCTGTTGTCGAAAACACACAGCGCCCAACGGTTCTATGGCTGCCCGGACCATCGTCTCGCCATGACCAACAACGACTCGTACCTCCTCGGCGCCACTGGCTTTCGCCGCCTGAATGACTTTTTGAATCATTGGAACGCCCGCAACGGGATGCAGGACTTTAGGCAAGGAGGACTTCATTCTTGTTCCCTTGCCTGCGGCAAGGACGATGACTGAAAACGGTGACTTAACCATGTCACCGGTTTTGGCCTACACTCTAAGAAAGGTCAAGGAAGGACACTGAAGCCGTGGCGATGGAACATCTCAGCGATTGGGCAAGATCTCGAGGAAACCGACCCATTCCCCTTTATCATTCTGAGGGGCTTAATTGGTCGGCGGAAAGCCATCCTCTCATCCTGATTGGAGGAGTTCACGGCGATGAACCAGAAGGAGTTCAGCTCGCTGAGGACACCCTCTCTTGGCTTCGCCAAACGAGCGATCAAATTTCGCTGCCTTGGATTCTGATTCCATGTCTAAATCCCGATGGCTACGCCGTTCAATCCCGCACGAACGATGCGGGAGTTGACCTCAATCGAAACTACCCCGCAAAGAGCTGGTCACCGGAGGCAAAAGGACCTCGCTATCACCCGGGACCCTATGCGGGAAGCGAACCAGAAGTCCTCGCGGTTGTGGGCTTGATTGATCAATTGCAATCTCGTCTTATTATTCACTGCCACTCCTGGCACCCGTGCATCGTGATGACTGGTGAGCCCGCGCGCCGAGACGCTGAGCGCCTTGCAAAAGCCAGTGGCTACAAGTTGCAAGAGACCATTGGCTATGACACCCCGGGCAGCCTGAGTCAGTTTGGTTGGTTTGATCGTAAAATTCCAATCATCTGTATTGAAGAGCAAGAAGGCACTCCCCTTCGGCAAGT
>JAPKGD010000147.1 GCA_026648125.1 Bdellovibrionales bacterium
CGTCGGCCAAAGAGGGGAAGTGGTGCCAGGATTTCGATTACGATCACGTCAAAGGCCACATATCTCACCAGAAGTTTATAGTTGGCCAACCACTCGTTGAAAGAAGAAAAAATCGCTCTTGGCCGCGAAAACTCCATATAAAAGTTCTGCATCGTCAGCATGTAAAGTAACGAATCTGACGCGATCCACGGCCACCCAACGTTGCGCATTTTTGTGTATCCAGCGGCAAAATAGATGAGGCATACATAGACCTGTAATGCGAAGACCGAAACCCCAACCTCTTTAGCGGTTTGAGAACCCTTTTTACGCCAAATGAGATTGTCGAGTCGAAATCCAGAGGAAGTGTCTACGAGGGTCCATATAATTAGAAAATTGACCAGCGGTAAAAATGCATGATTGGAATAGCAGAACTTGAGGGCGTACATGTTCGCTAGAAAGAATGTGATTGCCGAAGTGAGAAAGGCGAGCGGAGTTAAAAAACCCACCGCCGCCATAAGGAGGGAAAACTTGAATATGGTTAAGAGGGTCCTTTGAGTATCGAGGCCATAATTGAGGTTGGCCCAAGTTCCCATAATATCCACGCAGTATGTGGTCAGCGTGCTCTCAGCGAAATTATCGAGGCCCATTCGGCTCGATGACAAAAATAATAGAAAGAAAACCAAAATTCTCATCAGGCCGAACTCTTTAGGGCCGATGTTTTGGGGAATCATATTCTGTCTTGCCCAACGTAAAAAATTATTCACCGGAAATGTCCTCTCTGTGGAGCATTTTCGATTGCGTCCAGTTGACGACGAGAGAGTTGTTTTCAGACCGTTCAAATGCAGCCTCGAATACCACGAGCGCACGGCAGGTCGATCCGGAGGCTTTAAGGTCATCCGCAATTGTTTTGACCCACGAAAGACCATTGCCTCGTCGTAGGTTGAAAATGATGATCTGATTGATCCATAGCCGCATAAAAGGACGGTGTTCTCGTTGCCATAAAACGCGATAGGATTGATCTTCACGTTCACAAGCAAGGACATAAGATCTCAAATTTGTGCGATAGTAAGCAAACATTGGAAAGTCAGAAAAAGGATAGAAGCGGCCCCCAATAAAGGGCATAGCGAGCACGACGAGAAGTATGGCGGTGGTTAGTATCCACCTCAGTTTAGATAAGTAGTGTGGAATTTTCGATATGAATTCTCGAGCTCCCATGAGAGAAATTTTCAAGGATTAATTATCTAAATGCAAGGCGTGCTAAGCTAAAACCTGCAGATGACGTTAAGCTTGGTTTCTGAGTTCGCGAAGACGGGTGAATACATCCAAAGGGGAGGCGGACTCTGACACTTCAATCGCTTTGCGCAACCGAGGGTCGTTTGTTCGATAAAATGGGTTTAGTTGAATTTGATCTGAGAGAGTGGTTGGGATCGTTGCTTGGCCTCTATCTCTTATCTCTTTCATTTGTTTGAGATACTTTTTTAAGAGCTGGTCTTCAGGAATTAAACTGAGTGCGAATCGGCCGTTAGTGAGGGTGTATTCGTGGGCACAGAATGCCAAAGTTTCACCAGGAAGGCGGGCTAGACGCTCCAGTGAGTTCATGAGTTGAGAGGCGCTACCCTCAAAGAGGCGACCACAGCCGAGGGAAAACAGAGTGTCGCCCGGAAAGAGCCACTTCTGTTGAGGGAGGTAAAGGGCCATGTGTCCCAGTGTATGCCCTGGAATAGCCAAAGCTTGGGCATGAAAGCCGCAAAAATTTAAAGACTCATTATCGTCGAGACCTTGAGTGCTGTCAGGTATCCTTTTTTGGTCGTATTTGCTCGAGATGACCTTACAGTCAAAGATTTGCATTAGATCTCTGACGCCACCGATGTGATCAAGGTGATGATGAGTCAGGAGAATATGGCTCACCACCTTTTTATGCCGGTGACACCATTCAATGACGGGAGAAGCTTCTCCAGGATCAATGACAGCAACAAAACGGCCCTGGTCCTCTCCGAGTATAAAAATATAATTATCCTTTAGCGCGGGGAGAAGAGCTACGAAATGAGAGCCTTCCCGGATTACCTGCTCCACCCGAGGATCCTTAAATAGTTTTTAATTGTAGTTTCCATTCCTTCAATCAGGGATTCACATATGAGGGCATGTCCAATAGAAACTTCATCTATGCCGGGTATTGTTGAGATCAATTTGCCCAGATTATTTTGGTTGAGATCATGGCCGGCATTGAGTCCTAGGCCCAAGGCTTGGGCTGACCGAGCGCATGTAACATAACGATTTAACGTGTCTGCCATTTGAGGAGTGGCGAAATCATCGGAAAATCGTTCGGTGTAAAGTTCAATGCGGTCCACGCCAAGATCTTTAAGGTCTTTGAGCTCGCGATCTTCGATTTGGAATGGATCAACAAACACCGAAACGCGAACCGATTCCTTCTTTAGTTCGTGGACTACCGATTTGAGAAATTGTTTGGACTCGGTCACATCCCAACCCGCATTTGAGGTTAAAGCTTCAGGCGGGTCTGGAACCAGGGTTGCTTGATCTGGAGAAACCTCTTTAATCAAGGTGAGGTAGTCGTGTGAAGGATAGCCTTCGATGTTGAATTCAATTTTGCGGCCATGGGAGGCATTAAACTCACGAACGACGGCGGACAATGCTGTCACATCTGGGCGGCGAATATGTCGTCCGTCTGGACGAGGATGAACGGTTAATCCGTGGGCCCCCCATGAGAGAATATCTCGGCCAAACTGGACAAGATCAGGCATGTTTTTCTCGCGGGAATTGCGAAGAGTTGCGAGTTTATTTACGTTTACGCTAAGCTTTGTCATAAGGGTCTCGGACACTAGCATAAGGCCCGCTCTCTAGCCAGTGCCAACATAAGGGGAATCATGCGAAAGCAGCTCATTTTTGTTCGTCATGCACATCGAGACACAAGCCAAAGGTCCCTAGATAATGGGCTTTCAGAAAAGGGAAAACGGCAAGCCCGTTGGATTAAAAAGTTTGCCTTAAGTCGGTTCGCACCAGATGAGGTCAAAGATTTAAAGGCCACATTACTGTCCAGTGGCAAAAAAAGATGTCTGGAAACTCTCGAGCCCTTAGCCGAAGCTTGGAAGCTAAAAGTCGAAATCAAATCTGAGCTCATGGAGCATTCCGCACAAGAATCTCATGAGGCGTTTAAAATGCGAATTGAAGATTTCTTAAGCTGGTGGATCAATTCTGGCCCGGCGTTGCTATTTGTTTCTTCTCATGGCGATTGGTTGCCCGTGGCGTGCCAGAGATTGTTGGGTATTCCGGTCGAAATGAAAAAAGGGGCTTGGCTTGAGATCGAGTGGGAGGAAGGGGCGGCCTTCCTCACCTGGTATGTACCATCGTTCAAAGCCTTTTACGGCGATTGATTTTAAGTCTGAGATCTTCGATCAGACCGTCACGGAGCGAATAGTTACTCGTTTTGATTTTTAGGATGCCTAGTCGATCCATAAGTTCATGCAATAAAATCGCTCCGCCCAGAATGATATCTAGTCGCTTTCTTTCCATTCCAGGTAATCGGGCGAGCTCTGTTCGGGTCAATGGGAGCATTGTATTTATCAACTGATTGAGTGAGGTTTTGGTAAACATAAGGCGGGGTTTTGCCCGGCCCGCCGTTTTCTTGCTAAACAGCTGGACGGCTCGGGCATGTCTTCGGTCAATTAAACGTCCGACCGCCCGAATTGTACCACTGGAGCCAATCGCAATTTCGGTAGTTAATTGACGTCGAGGGGCATGGTGGCGCCTCAGTTCAAGCGCTATGGCCTTTCGCATTTGGGAGATCGAGGCCATTTTGGATTCGATATGGGACTGGCGCTCTTGAGGAAGGTAGATTTGCTGCATCCTTAATGCTCCAAGGGGTAGGCTCATCCCTTTTCGAACCCTTCCCCTCGAACACCAAGAGATCTCCGTGGAGCCGCCGCCAATGTCGATCAGAACACATTTGCTTTGTGCGGCTCGGTCATGTGTCAAAATGCCAAGCGCTATGAGTCTGGCCTCCTGGCGCCCAGAGATGATGGTGAGGCGAATGCCAGACTGTTTGAATATCTCACGAGCCAGGGCCTTACCGTTTTTTGCGTCTCGAAAGGCGGAGGTTGCAACTGCGCTGAAGGAAGTAGCTCCCAAACTCTTTGCTCTTTTAGAGAACCACTTAAACTCTCGAATCAGTCGTGCGGCCGTCTTGGGCCTTATTCGCCCATCCGAAAAAACACCTTGTCCTGGCCGGACCATGAGCTTTTTCTTAAAGATGCAATGTGCGGCCTTGCCATTGCTGAGGTTATAGACCGCAAACCGAACCGAGTTGGTGCCGAGGTCTATGATTCCAATTTTCATGAACTCATTATGACCCTGTAGCCGCGGGCCAGCAACGAAAGCCTATAATTTTTGCAACGAAATTCCGGATTTCCTCCCGATTCTGCTGGGTTGGCTTCAATCCACTCGTCAAAGATCAGGACCGTAAAACATAAGCCTGATCCGATCTTGACGGAATTCTGACAGGGAAGGGCTTGTCTCGGCGATGTTCACCAAGCAGATTGAGGCAAAGAAACGACATCTAAGGGAGATCGTATGCGTAAGATTACTGGATTCATGTGTGTTGCTTTAAGTCTTGTCGCCTATGCGGCATCAGCAGCCCCCACACTCATTAATGGCGCGGGCTCCACATTTGCGGCTCCGCTGTATTCAAAGTGGATTGCTGAATATCGCTCCATCGACAAATCGGTTGAGATTAACTACCAGTCCATCGGTAGTGGTGGGGGCGTTCGCCAATTTATCGCAGGGACGACTGATTTTGGGGCCTCAGATGACCCCATGAAAGACGAGGAGATCAAGCAGCTAAAAGGCCCAATGGTGCATATTCCAACCGCACTCGGCGCGGTGGTGATCACTTATAACATTCCCGGCGTAACTCAATCCTTAAAACTCACTCCTGAGTTAATTGCTGAAATCTTTTTGGGAAAGGTTACGAAGTGGGATGATGCAAAGATAAAGGCCTTGAATCCTGGTTTGACATTGCCTTCGCAAATGATCGTTGTTGCCTTTCGCGCCGATGGCAGCGGTACTACTGCCGTCTTCACGGAATTTATGGCCGCAAAGAGCCCGGAATGGCTAGCGAAAGTGGGCAAGGGGAAGTCCGTTAAGTTTCCGACGGGTCTCGGTGGCAAGGGCAACGAGGGCGTTACAGGCTTGGTCCGCCAAAATCCGGGAGCAATAGGTTACGTCGAAATGGCCTATGCCAGAGTGAACAATCTCCCCATGGCCTCAATTAAAAATAAGTCCGGTCAATTTGTAACGCCTTCATTGGAGTCGGTGACCGCTGCGGCTGCAAGTCTGAAGGCAATACCCGCGGATTTACGTATGTCCGTTCTCGATGCAGCAGGAAAAGAAACTTATCCGATTAGCGCATTCACCTACATGTTGGTTTCAAAACAGATGGATTCAACGAAGGGTCCTGCATTCCTTTCCTTTTTGCGATGGGCATTGGACAAAGGCCAGGATTTGGCTCAGGGATTGAGCTATGCGCCGCTTCCCAAAGCCGTTCAAGAAAAGGCCAAGCAAGCGCTTGCCGGAATCAAATAGAGATTCACTGATGGGACAAGTGGCCGCAGTTCGTAAGGTCGGTATTGGGGCGCGAGCAGCGCCCCAAGTGCGTCGTAAGGAAGCTACCGGGTGGCCTGGATGCAGTCGCGGGGCCAAGTGCCCAACCACGAGGCCTCGATCTCGAAGATGTTCGGCTCAGAGCTGAACCGGCGCATGAGCTGGGTGGCGGTC
>JAPKGD010000148.1 GCA_026648125.1 Bdellovibrionales bacterium
GCCTGGTCTTAGGGTGGGCTCCGTTGATTTAGGTGTAAAATTCTCAATGAGAATTTCTTCTGCAGCGATTGAGTCATTCTTGGCAAGGAGTACCGAACGTTCGATGACGTTCTGAAGTTCGCGTATGTTACCAGGCCAGCTCCAATCTAGAAGCTTCTTCAAAGCCGGCTCAGACAACTCCCTGTTTGATAGATTATTCTCAGCACAAGAGGCTTCAAGAAACAGCCTTGCTAAAATTTCAATATCCTTGGGCCGTGTGCGAAGTGCAGGAACTTCAAGAGGGACGACGTTAAGTCGGTAGAATAGATCCTCTCGAAATTGGCCGTCTCTCACCATTTGCGCCAGGTCCCTGTTGGTGGTGGCAACGATTCGCACATTGACCCGAGTAGGACCTTGGCCGCCCAAGCGCTCAACCTCTCCTTCTTGGAGAACTCTTAAAAGTTTCGCCTGGAGTAGCAGCGGCATTTCGCTAATTTCGTCCAATAAAAATGTGGAGTCATTTGCGAGTTCAAACTTACCAGCCCTGCGCTGATCTGCCCCCGTAAATGCTCCCTTTTCGTAACCGAAGAGCTCACTTTCCAACAATCCATCTGGTACTGCGGCGCAATTGAGAGCCACAAACTTTCTGTTCGCACGAGGACTTCTTGCATGAATAAATCTCGCGAGTAATTCTTTACCAGATCCGCTTTCACCACTAATGAGTACAGATGCTCGACTCGTGGCGACGTTCTCCGCCATTTCAAGCACCTTTCTCATCTTTGGATCTGCTGTATGAATGACGCAAAAATCTGTCATCGCCACTCTCATTCTCCCTTCACATTGGCCATAGCCGGGATTCGCTTGAGATACTTTTTGTTTTCACTTTGCCATCGAGAACCCTCGAGCTTCTCCATAGCCAATCGTCTGAGTACTCCGTAATCCTTTTCATCCAGCTTCATCCATGCCTTCTCCGCACCGGCGAGATCGCCTCTCTGAAACAGAAGTTCGCCCATATGGTAGCGAATGGACCCAAGGGGACGAGAGTTCTCATACTCTTCCAGTAAATCTTGATAGGTCTCAATCGCCGCAAGAGTTTTGCCCTGATTCTCAAGCGCCCGGGCTTTGAGCTCCATCGCAGTTGCCACCTGAAGATCTGTGACGGAAATTTCATTGCGGCGCATGGCGAGGATCTGATCCGAAGAAACCTCTGCCTTTTCAGCCTCACCCGAAGTGACTTCCATCGCCGCAAGCTCAAGCCAATTCCCTGCGACCAACGCAGGGTCTCCGGACCAACCTTTTATAAACGCTCTTAAAATTGCCTTGGCCTCAGAAACCTGACCGCGCTCTTTGTAGACTCGGGCGGAGATCAACGCGTGTTCATTCTTCTCCTCTTGGCTCAGCTCCTTTGTATCCTTAATTTGAGTGAGTTGGCGATAAGCCTCCGGATATTCACGCTGCTCCACAGCGACCGTGGCCAGCCGAACGCGTAATGATTCGACCGACGGCAATAGCTCATTCACTTTTCTGACTTTAAATTCCTTATTTGAAGACTCTTTGGCCAAGCTCTTAAGGGTCGTCGAGTAAATTCGTGCAGCGGTGTCGTAGGCCCCTGCTTCCTCATAGGCTCGCGCTTCCAAGAAGGGTACATCTATTCGGTCAGAGCCCTTGAGCCATGTCTTTTCATAAGTCGCTTTGGTCTTCAGTGCCTCAAGGGGGCTATCAACTTTAACTTGGTGCTGCATCGTTTCGGCAATGTTGCGAAGAATACGAGTTCTAAAGAGCTCCAAATTCGCCGATGAGGGATTGGCCTGGTAATAGGCGATAAGGTCCTTTAACGCCACTCCGTTTTCTCCGCGTCGCTGCATGCCATCTGCTTTCATAATGACGGCAAATTCACCAATCAGAGGAAGCGGAGATCTCTTGGCAATTTCATCAATCTCTTCAATTGCCTTCTTAAGCTCCGTCTCTTTCATGCCTTTCATTTGCTCACTTAAAAGGCGTATCCGGGCCACTTCGGAACCGGGATTCGACCGATATCTGAAATAGCTTTCAAGATAGGCCCCAACGACTCGGCTACGATCTACGCCCATCGCCTCTAAGATCTCACCAGCGCGTGTAAGTGAATACCCGCCATACGGGTCGTCTGGATAGGTGCTCAAAAACTTAATGTGAGTATTGAGGGCTTCTTTATATTCTCTCTGCCAAAATTGTGCCTCAGCGAGATTAAAAAGGGCATTTGGAAATATCGAAAGATGAGATGGAAATTTATCAAGGGCTGATTGATATGAACTTTCGGCCTCTTGCCATTTATTTTGCTCAAACCAAACATCGCCCTTTCTATATATTGCTTCGACCTTTTTCTGCGGGTCCAAAGCTGACTCAGATAATTTTCTGTACTCATCGATGGCCTCAGAATATTTACTTAGTAAGAGATAACTTTCTGCGATGCTAAAATTCACCACATCTCGAATGGGAGACTCGGGATATTTCTTCTGATAAATCTGAAGCTCCTGCAATGCAACCAGACCATCGCCTCTCTCAAGTGCGGAAAAAGCCAGTATCTTTTGAATTCGTTCGGCCAAAGGAGAATCTGGATACTTTGTTACCAAATACTTATACAGAGATTGCGATTTCTCATAGTCTACGGGGTCCTTATCAGACAAATATCTCAAATGATATACATGAGCAGCGAGATTCTTGATGATCTCATCATAATCGGATTCCGAAAAAGTCTTTATAAAGTGGTCATAGACCTTGAGAAATGCCCCAATGCGGTCCTTTGTTCTATCCGTCTTATTGATTTGACGATTATAAAGCGAGAGCAAAAGTCGAGCTTCTTTATTCTCCTTCGTGTCTTTTGGATTGATCACAAATTCGGGAAGATTCTCGAGGATCTGAGTAAGTATGCTCACCGGCATCTTGTAAATTGGAAATCTAATATATAAATTTCTTCGGCTCGCAATCATCGCCTCTTCATTAATTTCATAGTCGCGAACCTGGAGTCTCTTGTACTCAGGATCTGCCGCATCAAATGAGATTCCTCCAATTCTTGCGCTAGATTCCACTTTTGCTTTTTCCGCTTCTTCCACGCGCAACCGCTCATCTCCCGCTGGCTTGCGGCCCGAGGATTTCATTTTTGCATATCCGTCAGGGTCTTTTTCTTTTCCCGCAATCTTATTTCGACCGGTTGATCGTTTTTTGGCCGGCAATTTTGTCGCGACGTTTGCAGACGTGGAAGCCGCTACCGGGCTCTCCGCTTTTGGCTTTTGCTCTTCTTCTGCCTTGCTCTCCGCGGTCTGCACAAAGAAATCCAGAATCAGTCGCGAAGGATCGTCGGTGAGGTAGTCAAAAGTTTCAATTTTCTCATCGGCCAGTTTAAAGGTCACAATCGTGTTTCCATCTAGCTCCGCCGCCTTGACGTCAACTGACGTCACCATGGGGTCACTCCAGGTGGCCAAGGCCGCTATGGTCGCCTTATCAATGGAGGGAAGTTGAAGTTCATAGACCTTTGGTGCGACTTTTTTCATTTCATAAGACCATTGGCTCAGCCCCCGAAACTCGACATGAGTCGTGTCGCCAATTCGCCCGATGGTCCCCTTAATCTCGGCGGCCTGAGCAAAGGTCGAGAATGTGACGATTAGAACCAACATCAACCCGTGAAAGGTCTTGTCAAATGTTCCACTCGCCAATTGCCTGGGATTTGCGCCCGCCTGCGCCGATTGCCCCCGAATCACCAGTGTTTTCAATGCCGTCGCTTCCATGCTTCGGTTTGTCTCTTCCCCGACCAAATTACGGTCGATTCCTGTACCTTAAGTAAGAGCAGGAATGATGCCAGCACCTAGGAGCACTTTTTTCCCAGGAAAAATACTCCTGACGTGCTGCAAGCGACAGAAATGAAACTCGATCCTGCCAATGGGATGACACACCTTCGTTAGTCGAGGAAAACTCCACGTTAAAATCAAAACTCACTTCGCCGATATATATGTTGATCACCTCGGGGAGATTTCAACGTGTCGCATCTCATCAAAATTGCGCTCTTATTCGGCTTACTCAGCGCAGTTGGATGTGTTTCAGTTTCTCTCGCCCCACACGAAGCCAAACGAGCCAAAGACCTTCAAGTCACTCCACCCGACAGGCCATTTGAATCAATCAATTCAAGAGCCGGGGATGCCGCATGGAAAAATCAAAATACGGGAAGCATTATAAGCTATTTGAGCGATTGCTCTGACGGCTCTGATCCATCTTTAGCCAATTTGCGAGACGAAATTCTACGTGGGCTAGAGAACGTAAAAGTCCAATCTGAAGAGAATTTGATTTATCAGAACCGAAAGGCACTTCGTACCTATGTACTGGGAGAGGTTGATGGGATTACTTCTTCTGTCGACCTTCTTGTGCTCAAAAAAAATAGCTGCAGCTTTGTCATCTCCTTCGTTTCGAGTCCTGAGGGATTTCAGCGAGACCGACAAGCGTTTGGTTTGTTCTTAAAGAGGTTTGAAATCCCATGAGCGCCAACACTGAACTCATTCGCATGTTTGGCGGTACAGCTCTCATGGCGAAAAGAGCCTGGAGTGAACTTTGGCGCCGTCCCTTTTATCACCGCCTTGTGATTCAGCAAATTTATCTCGTGGGAGTTGCCTCCTTACCGTTGGTGATGATTACGGCGGCCTCAACCGGAATGGTCATGGCTCTCCAATTTGGCGTTGGCCTCGAAAAATTTGGCGGCAAGCTTTATGTTCCCAAAATCGTATCTCTTTCGATTGTTCGAGAAATGGGACCCGTCTTCACTTGCCTTATGCTCGCTGCTCGAGTTGGCGCGGGCATCGCCTCTGAGTTGGGCTCCATGACCGTCACCCAACAGGTCGACGCGATGAGAGCTCTTGGAACCTCGCCCATCAAACGAATTGTCATTCCTCGAGTGATTGCTTGCCTGATAGCAATTCCCCTTCTGGTGGCTTTGGCAAATACCATTGGAATTGTGGGGGGAATGGCGGTTGGCGTCAGCGAACTTGGCCTCTCCCAAGAATTCTATTTGCAGAAGGTTTTTTATACCATTGTGGCCAAAGATTACCTCGCCGGCTTAGGCAAGACCCCATTTTTTGCTCTGATCATCTCACTGATCAGCTCGTACTACGGCATGAGCGTGAAAGGCGGAACAAAGGGCGTGGGATCCGCGACCACCCGAGCTGTGGTTGCAAGTTCAATTTTGATTTTGGTTGGGGATTATTTTTTAACTAAGTTATTTTTGGTGTTTGAGCGATGGCTGTAATTGAAGTTCGCCATTTTAGAAAGACTTTTGGGCAAAAATCGGTCCATGAGGATGTTAATTTCAGCGTCAACAAGGGCGAATGTTTGGGGCTCATCGGCGGCTCAGGAGTTGGTAAGTCTGTCATTCTAAGAAGTCTCATTGGACTTGAGCGACCAGATTCTGGGGAGATATTTGTCGATGGCCAAGAGATCACCCAACTCTCCGAGCGAGATCTCACTCCAATTCGGCGCAAGGTAGCCTATGTCTTTCAAAATGGTGCTCTGTTTGACTCGATGTCAGTTTTTGACAATCTGGCCTATCCTTTAAGGGAACACACTCAGCTCAGTGAGGCTGAAATTGCTGAACGCATTGACGAACAGCTCGCAGAATTTGGTCTTCTAGAAAGTAAGGTTCTTTCGCCGGCCGAACTATCTGGCGGAATGCAAAAGCGTGTGGGACTTGCTAGGTCGATCATTCTTCAGCCACAAGTTATTCTATATGACG
>JAPKGD010000149.1 GCA_026648125.1 Bdellovibrionales bacterium
AATATTGTTGAGTTCACGAGTGATAGTCTCGTTATCACGGGAGCGCCAGGGGGCGCGGTTTTTGACAACGGAAAAAATCTAACTTCCGCCGATGTGTTCGCGGTGATGAAATCTGCTTCAGCAGTTGAAGCCGGGTACCTCTTTCACCATCCGGCTGGAAATCGCATGAGCGCCCATGTCCCTTGGAGTGGGAACGTCGAGTTCAATTTAGATGCCGGCGTCAATGGAACTCTGAATTCGGCGTGGGGCGCCAATACAACCAACTATTTTATGTGGAATTTTATTTCAGATACGGGAGCCAACCAGCAGCTTATTTATCGCGACAATACGCTTGTTACGAGTGATGCGACCGCATCCAGTTTGAATATTTCGACCGAAGACTTTTTTATTGGCGGCCAAAATGGGTCTAGTAATTTTCAAAACATGAATTTGGCCTCGCTGATTATTTTTGATAAGCGTCTTTCTAATGATGAAAGACACATGGTTAAGGCCTATTTGAAAAATCGCTGGGGCTTGTAATTTCAGAGGCAATGGCCGAATCATTTTGAGACATAAATGTATCCGTAGCGCTGTCTGTCTTGTGGTGAGTCGTCAAACTCATGTACGATTTTTTGGGGCTAAACAGCGGCTGGGCGGTCAGATGGAATAAATCCATCGAGGCTGTGGCCTCTTGGTTGCAGATCCTTTAACCGGGGACCAACAAGGGGTATGAAAATGGTAAACAATATGAAAAATTGGCGAATCCTATCGGCGATCTTCTTGAGCGCGGCTTTAACTCTCTTTTGGAACAATTGTTCTGAAGTTGGGTTCCAAACCGCGCCAGGAGCTCTAAATCAGAAAGTTGGAGGCTTTGAGGTCATTCCTGGAACTCCTCCTGGATCAAATACTTCAAGCGAAGACGGATCAGGCTCTGGCTCCGGCGAAGACGGGTCAGGTTCTGGTGAAGGCGAAGACGGATCAGGCTCTGGCTCCGGCGAAGACGGGTCAGGTTCTGGTGAAGGCGAAGACGGATCAGGTTCTGGTGAAGGCGAAGACGGGTCAGGTTCTGGTGAAGGCGAAGATCATGATACTGGTCACTTGAACGCCTGCGGTATAGAGACGGCTGATATCATTGTAAATGTAGCATTTATCGCGGGAGCTCCTGGCAAGCAATCGCCACTTGTTTCCAAAACAGGTGAAGTCAGCTTACTTGAGCTGGTTGAGTCGGGACTTGAAGTGAAAGCTCTTGCTTCGATCAAGCAGACCAATCAGGTGCGCATGATGTTCGCAGACGCTGGTCACTACATTTTGGATAAAAATGGTAACAAGCACGCCTTAATCATTAGCTCGCAAGATAATTCGGGCTATCACCTCAAGCTCGATGGACAAGTGGCCATCGATGCAGGATCCAGCTATCTCTTGAAGGTGAACGCTCTTCCTGAACTCAAAGAGCAGGAAAAGGGCTGTCGTCTACATCCCAACTGGGAAGACGTATCCTTGTCGAAGTTAGCTCAATAAGTTCTGGTCCCGAGTCCGCAACGATCATCCCTAGCCGAGCCCGACTCAATGGAGTCGGGCTCTTTTTTTGCCTCATCGCCATTTGTCTTTTGTCGAGTCGAGGTCTGAAAGCCCAAAGTCGGGCCTATCTCCAATTCCAATAAATCCCAGATTGATTTTGATTTCCCAAACTAAGGTCCAGTTCTGCATAGACCATGGTCCAGTTTTCCTGGACGAGACTTTAGTTGGCCCAGACCTAGCCGAATGAATAGGCATAAGACAAGAGTGGATCTCATCAGATCCCGTAGCGAGAGTGCTCTTGGGGAGTGACTGCCCTAAGAGAAATCGTTAGCAGCTGCGGAATCGAGCTTGAGAAAAACTCCAACGTGTTCAACCAAGCGCATGGTCTGCGCGCTTGAGTGGTCGAGGCCCTGTGGGTAGGGCCCGCCACTCAATGAAAATGGATTTTCACCAAACAAAAGGGGGGACCTATGGGTCTCAGGGTATCTACCAACTTACCGTCATTGACCGCTCAGCGGACAATGTCACAATCATCAAGAGAGCTCCAGAAGAGTTTTGCACAACTCTCCAGTGGCTCTCGTATTACTAAGGCATCAGATGATGCCGCGGGCCTGTCCATCAGCGAAAACTTGAAATCAAGAATTCGCGGATACACGCAAGCACAGAGAAACGCGAACGATGGTATTTCCATGGTTCAGGTTTCAGAAGGTGGACTTGCCGAAGTCTCTAATATTCTTACGCGCATGCGTGAACTTGGTGTTCAAGCAGCCTCGGACACAGTTGGCGAAGTTGAAAGAGGATTCATTGATAAAGAAGTGCAACAGCTGAAGAATGAAATGCAGCGTATTGCTGTGACCACGCGGTGGGGAACATCGAACCTTCTTGACGGAAGCGGAGATGAATATTCATTTCAAGTTGACATTAACAACGACGACTTCAACGACCGGATCGGCTTCGATGCTAGCCAGCAAGACGCGACGATTTCGACCCTTGGTGTAGATGGGTTTGACTTTGCTTCTAAAGATGGTGCGAGAGAGGCACTTGAAGTTTTAGAAGAAGCTCAGCGCACGGTAAATGGATACCGAGCGAATCTTGGAGCGATTCAGAATCGATTAATTTCGACATCTGAAAACCTCGGTGTATCCATAGAAAATTTCTCGGCTGCAAACTCTCGCATCCGAGACACCGATGTGGCGCAGTCTTCGGCCGAGCTGGCACGCAATAATATCCTTTTGAATGCTTCAGTGGGTATTCTTGCTCAAGCCAATCAACAGCCATCTTCTGCGTTACGATTGATCTCTTAATTAATTTGAAACGGAATTGGGGAGCTTTTCCTTTGGCTCCCCGGTACCTACCTACCCAAGGAGGCCTTTCCTCCTTGGGGTACTAGTAAAGGCTAGACAGTCCAGAATCCAGACTGGGCCCGAGTCCGAAAGGCTATGGTCTTAAATCCCAAAGTCGGGACTCGACCTAATGCTCGAGATTGATACACCCTTCGTCCTGATTCTCAGGCCTTCCGTCCAGAACTCACCCGACATCAGTCCAGATTTCCTCGACGCGACTTCAGTTTGCCCCGACCTCGCCGAATGAATAGGCGTGAGCGACGTCGTACCCAGACGGTCAAGTCGAGGTTGAGGTCGCAAGCGAGATAACAAAAACAATAACTGCGCGAGGAATGCGCTCTTGGTGTGGACCGAGTAGGTACGGACACGGCAAGGCGAGAGGGGATCTCTCAACAAAAAAAGGAGAAGTCCATGGGACTCAGGGTAACAACCAATTTAGCCTCCATTAACGCTCAAAAGTCGATGGGGCAAAGCACTCGAGAAATTCAACGAAGCTTTGCACAATTGTCTTCGGGCTCACGAATCACCAAAGCGGCTGATGATGCAGCAGGACTGTCGATCAGCGAAACTTTAAAATCCACCATTCGCGGCTACGGCCAGGCGAATCGCAACGCCAACGATGGTATATCGATGGTGCAAGTGGCAGAAGGTGGACTTGGCGAGATCAGCAATATTCTTACTCGCCTTCGTGAACTCGGTGTTCAAGCGGCCTCCGACACTGTTGGTGATACAGAGCGTGGATTTATCAATAAAGAGGTCCAACAGCTCAAGAACGAAATGGAGCGTATTGCCCAATCGACTCGATTTGGCAAATCCAAGCTCCTCAATGGTGAAGGTGAAGACTATGCCTTCCAAATTGATATTAACAATAATGATTTTGAAGATCGAATCGCGTTTAATGCCAGTGAACTAGAGGCCACCACGGCGGCTTTAGGCATTGAAGGCTTTGATTTCTCAGATAAAAACGATGCGCGCGAGGCTCTAGAGGTTCTCGAAGATGCGCAGCGAAACGTAAACGGAATGCGCGCCAACTTGGGTGCAATTCAAAACCGTCTCGTGTCGACGACTGAAAACTTGGGAACAGCAATTGAGAACTTCTCAGCAGCAAATTCCCGAATTCGCGACGCAGACATTGCTCAGTCCTCGGCCGAACTGGCACGAAATAATGTGTTGCTAAATGCATCGGTGGGAATTTTAGCCCAAGCGAATGCACAGCCAGCTCTCGCTCTAAGACTGATTTCATAATTCGGCATTTATTGACAGCATTGGCGGACGAGACTTCTCCCGTCCGCAGGTACTTACCTATCCGGGCGGGGCCTTCCCGTCCGGAGTATTCCCAGACCATAGATGGGAATGTCTCTAAATCACTCATCTTCCCCATCTGAACCACCGATAAACCTAGTGGATGAATATAAAAGGATTAACTCCCACTATCGCGGCCTTAGATCCACGCTACCGAACAGAAGCGAAGGATAACGTTCGCCTGGAGAACAATCACGAAAGAGATGCAGATGGCAAGAGACAGCAGGGAGATGCTGAGCTTAAGCGGCACCTCAGTGACACTGAATTTGATGAATGTATCAAAATTCTAGAGGCAATTCCCGCCATAGTTGAGAACCAGCTTATTATACGAATTGAAACCCAAGGCGATAGTCGAGTTATTTTCATTGAAGATTTAACCGGACAAGTGGTTCGTCGCCTTTCTGAAGCTGACCTTTGGCTCGTAACCCGTGATAAAGAAAGACCCACGGGACGTATTTTCGATCGCGCTGGCTAAATCCCCATTCTCGCTCATACCTAAGCATAGTCCTGTCATGAATTTCTCTACCTATCAAACGTCCAAGCCAACTTATTGACTCACTTGCCTCTTGGAAAATGAATGAAAATGAAAGAACAAAGGGAGGCGATAACTCGTGCCGATTAGCTTTGGGGGAATTAATACTGGTTTGCCACCAAACATCGTCGATCAATTGATCGAGGCGGAGCGTCTTCCAATTAAAAGCATCGAGACTCAAAAAGCGAAGCAACAAAGCAAGCTCAAGCTTGTGACCGATCTAGAAACAAAACTACAGGGTCTTTCGACGTCTTTGATGGGCCTTGCGGGAACCAAGGGCTTCAAAGATATCAAATTGAATAGTGGTGATCAAAATGTGGTTGGTGGAGTAGTCGACCCCAGTCTTGGAGTGACGGGAAGTTGGAATGTGGAGGTCATGGAGCTTGCGCAAAAAGCTGCGGCCATCACCAACGGCTTTCCCGACAAAGACAGAAGTGAAATTGGTACCGGTTATTTTAGATTCAATACTCCAGATGGAAAAAAGGATGTCTACATCAGCGGCGCCAACTCAACTCTCGAGGGAGCTGCGGCTGCAATCAACGCTGCAAATGTCGGCGTAAGAGCAACTGTACTCAATGATCGAAAGGATCCTGACAATCCCTATCGCTTAGTTCTCTCTGGAGAAGGGGTCGGTGGTGATAATCGCGTTGAATATCCCACTCTATACTTCTTGGACGGAGACCAAGATTTGTATTTTGACGAAGAGCGGGAAGCTAAAAACGGCCGAGTAAAAATTGACGGATTCGAGTTTGAAGTCAGCGATAATAAAGTTGATGACGTCATTCCAGGAGTAACTCTTGAGTTGAGGCAGGCCACCCCAGGCAAAATGGTTAACATAAGTGTTAAAGAGGACATGGAAGTTGTAACCGGCAAAGTAAAAACTTTTGTGGACGGCCTCAATGCTGTATTGGGTTTCATTCAACAGCAGAACACCATGGATCAGAACACCGATACCACTCAGACCTTGGGTGGAGACAACATTTTAAGATCTATTGAGAATCGTCTTCGCTCGCTGATCCAGGAGCCTCAGTACGGAGTCAAT
>JAPKGD010000015.1 GCA_026648125.1 Bdellovibrionales bacterium
AATAAAGGAAAATCCCGATTTTCAATATCAGGCGCAGCCTTTTACAGAAATTCGTCCATAGGGTCGAAATTGGCGTGGATTCGATTAAAATTTATTGGAACTTGGATAAAGATTTTTATGAACAGGAGCTTAAAATAAAAAACCCCGAAAAAAATCGGGGTTTTATAAAAACTGCGAATTTTGGTTCGCATAGCTTGACAATTGGTGCGCGTTGGTAGGCGATTATCGAACCGCGATCCTGGAAATGTGCGCCTAATTTCGAGCTGAAGCAACATCCGTCCACCCCTTAGAGGACTTCTCGAACCGCCAGACCGCGAGGTCAGAGCGACAAAGGTCCTGCCAAAAGCCGTATCGTTGTACCAATGCCCGAGACACCGTAAAATGGATAATATGTGGTTTTTGCTAATGCTATCGGTGTTTGCCAGCGCAGACACCACAACCCTGCTTACTTATCGCCGAGGGGATACCCGATATGCACTTGATCGCTCGAAATCCGAGCTTGTGTTTCATCAGTCACCCGTCACCCATCGAATCACATTAAAACCCTGCAACAAAAAATTGATTGGCGATTTTTTGTCAGAACTGGAACGACGATTTGATGACCTGCCCATCTCCAAAGGACCCGATGCATTCGTTCAAATGGGGAAAGTAAAGCGTCAACTTGCCTCCGTATTACCTACCAAAGCCGCAGTAAATTATTTTGATCGCGTGCCGCAAATTTTCTTAGACCTGTCACTTAAGGATCGACAGAAATGTGGCAAGTAGTTTTCCTCGCCATTATGACGTCCATATCCCACGCCGACCAGCGCGTAGAAGCGGTTAAGTCGATAGAACGTGCGCAGGAAGCCCTCAAGGAGCTCGGCCAGCCAAACTGTGACACCTGTGGCGTCGCTATGGCCGGTAAGGAAGATCCCTCATGGCGACAGTGCCTAAACGCAGTGTGCCCCATAGGTTTCGGCCAATACTATGATGGTATCAAGAAGTCTGCGACCATTGCTCTGAATGGACCGGAAGAGCAGAAGCTGGCCGAGCAGGTAAAAAAATCCTTTAGGACCGAAATTGAGGACAAGCTGGCAAGCTACCAACGAATGCTCGCATTCGTTAAATCAGGGCGTACGTTGAACGATCCACAGGCCATACAACTGGGCAATCTCGGACTTACAATTGAACGATTCGACAAGTTTGTCTTTAACGGAACAAAGGTTGATGAAGCTGCCTCACGAGAAAAGCTAAAAGAATTATCCGATGCCGAGTTTAGAACCAGCTTGGACGTGGTCAACATGATGCTTGGTGAAAACTATAACAATTCGATTGCGCTCTTAGATGAGGACTATGACTTCTATGTGCAACGTCATTCGGCAACGACAATCCAGACGCATATCAATGAAGCATTAGACAATCTGACGAAGGCTCTTCCACAAATTGAAACTATGTGGGGTATTCCTCAAAATGCGATGTTTGACACGATCAGACTGGGCGCGGTCGCAAAACTTAAAAACGGTAAGTTCGGTCGCAAAGAACTGGAAGATTTACGATCAGACCTCATCATCGCCAATTTTTTCGTCAATGCAGGAAAAAATCCACAGCTTATCGGTCAATTGAGGTCCAAGAGCATCAAACCGACCGCCGTCCTGGGAGAGGGCGCAGAAGCGACACTGTCCACTCGAATAGAGTATATGAAGGCATTTTTGGAGAATAGAGAATCTAACCCTCAACTGGGTTTGACCGATAACCTCAATAGCATCCTTGGCACTTGCATGAACAATCTCCGCATTGCCAAACAATTCTATCCAACGCCTGAAGAGCTTACCGACTTTGGGAAGCGGGTGGATAAATACAAAAAGGACTTCGCGGCAACGTTGAAGCCGCGCATGTCGAATCAGTCGGCGGCGACGTTTGACAAAGAACTAGCCGGTTGGAAGTTGTCATTACCACCGAGCTATGAGGACTATCGCTCCGATTTACTCCGAAAGTTGCAAGACGATCATGCATCGACGATAAATGGAATGGGCATAGCGCAAAAACTAAATGCGACGAAACCCGAGCTTGTCACTGCAGTTGACGTTTTCAGTAGCTCAAAATTTAGGGACGATCCTCAATATGCTAAAGACCTAAAGGAAGTTTGTGAGGAAAACGCACCCACGCCCTTACGCGATAAGGCTTCACTCGGTGCCGACCGCCTTACACTTGGTGCCCTCACCGTGCGCGATGAGCATTATGGCAATGGAACGTGTAAACATGAGCTGGGCCATTTGACCTCTGGGCTTTTTATGAACGGTAAGATGAGCCAGCATTCAAAAAGTTGGTATGATCAAGTTCGCGCTTGCCTGCAAGAGCCAAAGGGTCACGAACGCAATGTTGAAGAAGACTGGGCTGACCTAACCAGCGCAATGGCTGGGGGAAAGTACGATAACTGCGCCTACACTGAGGATGCGGAGTCGGAGCTTACATTAAAGGACAATCCGAACGATACCCATTCCTCGCATCTCTATCGTCACCTGCACAATTTGTTAATCTCGTCTGGTAAGATACCCACAATCTGTGAGCGGGCCTTGGCCGAAAAAGGCGAAGCTTTTACCCTGAAGAACTGTGACTCTGTTCAAAAGGCTGACCGCTAAAGATTCGTCTGCCTTTAGACCTCTCGAACCGCCTAACTTGGGAAGTGATAATGCCGAAACTCCCTGCACATATCGTCGGGCATAACCACCGCCTTATTGAACGTTGTGTCGGCTAGGACGGCGAACCCGAGGTCAAAATCGGTGCTGACGACGAACTGGCAGATCGAGGACCGCAGACAGTTCAGGATCATCGCGTCGGTCATTGAGATCCCCGTATTGCAGACCAACCCGACAGCATCGGACCAGCGAAGCGGCGATGCCGTGAATAACGAGGCTTGCGCGGGATCGTTGGGGCTCAAGTAAGTGATGCCTCGGTGTTCGAGCCTCAGCTCGATGTCGAGTAGTTGCGACCTTAGATAGACCGTGCAGAAGGTCAGCCAGCCCATGTGCCCAGAGTGGCTGCCCGCCGAAAACTCGCGCTTGATGTCCTTGATCTGCGTATCGCTGAAGATTGGATCGCTGCCGTGGGTCTTATGCTTGGACATGATGCTGGCGTGAGTTCTTTGGATCTGCTGCTTGGCCTCACGATGGATTTTCACCTTGGAATGCGCGTCGGTTACGTCGATGAGATTTTCGGTCAAAAGAAGGCGTCTGTGAAAATCAATGAACTCCTGCTTCGTGTTGACCGTTGCAAAGACACCAACACCCTTGCTTTCGAGTTGAAACATCAGGTCCGTGACTGTTTCGTGATTGGGCTTCACCTCGTATGTGAGGGCCGCAAGGATATTGGTGTCGAGGATCGCATGAACGGCCGAATCGGACGCGTGAAGAGCGTCGATGTAGCTGCTGGCCTCGGAAAAAGGAATCACTCGACCCATTGACGGTTTACCCCTCAGCTTCAGGCTGGCGAGCGGATCGTTTTTTGTCTTTGGGCTCATCGCCGTTCAGAACCTTGTTCAGTTCTTCGATCTGCGCGTCTGTCGGCTTTCGCTGCCGAATCGCTTTGATGTCGGCCCATAGGGTCGTGAGCGACTTTTTCTTTTGCTGCTTTTGTTCTGACATAAGCACCTCGTTTCAAAGCCAATGTAGCACGGGTTTTCGGTCCTCTAAGCACTTGGAATATCTATGCCATTCCAGAAGTGGCGTCAGTTGGAGTTGGGGTGGAATTTCGGTGGAACCGGACGGACACGAGTCCGGCAATCGGATTCCACTGAAGCGGCACTCGTGTCGCGGCGGATTCTGGATTACTCAAACACCGAAGGAGCATGCACGCGGAGATATGGACACCGTTGAATTTGGCTTCGACTCTTTTGATCTCTCGCTCAAGGTCAGATCGGCGATAGCAAAAAATAATAAGGACAGTATGAAGCCTCGTACAAAAAGACTCCGAGGACAGAACAACTATGCGCATTTCATATCGGCGAAGATCGACAGCAAGCGTATCGCCCTGTATTGGAGACCAAGCTTTTCAACTTGTGCCAAGTTCAAAGTTCAGGTTCACTTGTCGGACTTTGATACCCTCGATGACTTTTGGACCTGGTGGCGAGAGATCGTGTGCGGATCGTTCGACGAATCCCTCCGCTCCAAGGTGATGCGCTTAGATTGCTGCGTTGATGTCGCAGTGCCATTACAGTCAATCCGCGAAACTGTATCGCGCAAGCGCATCAGAACATGGAAGGTCTATAGCAACGGCCGTGGCGAGACCATGGAAATGGGTTCATCTAGTAGCGACGAGTATTTGGTAGCGTATGAAAAGGACGATCTGAACAGGGATGCTCTCGACTACCTGCCGGAAGATGCGACGGCAAACGCCGCTGGATACAAGACTGTAAGACTTGAAGTCAGATTCAAAGACAAGAAGCTGCCGATCCGATTTCTGTCGGAGCTTGAATCCATCAAGCATCTGTATCCGTTCGACAAGTACCAGGTACATCGAAACCTCGATGCGCTTGATCCAAATATGCCGCACAAGATTCAGGTGGAGGCTCTCGCGTTCAAACAGCTTTGCGCGACGAAAAATACGGTCGCGGCAAAGAAGTTTCTAAACGAGCACAGAAACTGGAATCGACAGCTCGGACGCCATTTGATTCGGATCGAGAATGATTTTATCAAACAAGCCTGGAGGCGCCGTGTGCATCGCTTTTTCGGAGAGCGCAAATCGAGTTCGGAATTGATCGGTGTTACAACGTACCGAGAGGCGTTATATCGGCAACGGAACAGCGGTCCCTCTTGATCCGCGTACTAACAGAGGGGTTCCGTGCGTCAGCACGGCAATGGCGAAGCCCAAGGAAAGTGTGCTGTCGAGTGAGCGGGAGCGAACGGTGTGAGGCGGAGCCGAGCACGACCAGGGTGAGGGGCGGTAGCCCCTGAACACAGAGGCAAGTCAACATGGTGGATTCGTGCATGCGATTGCACATTTTGATTTCGACGGAGAAGGCAACGCTTTACTGCGGCTGATCGTGCCTGACAGTTTCGACTGCATGAAACGAACGGCCCTCTACATTCGCGTGTCCTCGGTTGACCAAAATCCCGAGATGCAGCTTCGAGAATTGGAAGCATTTATCGCAGCACGCGGATGGATGCTTTATAAAGTCTATCAAGACACGTTGACCGGAACGAATAACGAGCGTCCGGCTCTGACGTTGCTTCTAGAGGACGCGAGAAAGCGCCGGTTCGATATAGTGCTGTGCTGGAAAATAGATCGCTTCTTCAGATCCCTTCGCGACTTGGTGGTATCGCTCCAAGAGCTGAGCGATCTCGGCGTGAGTTTCGTTAGCTACAATGATCCTGCCATCGACATGAGCATCCCTTCAGGCCGATTGATGATTCATGTCATCGGCGCGTTCGCTGAGTTTGAGGCGGCCCTCATCAAAATGAGAGTACGGGCCGGAATCTCCAACGCCCGCGCCAAAGGAAAGCATCTTGGCCGGCCACGGCAGATTGATCGCGCCCGTGTGTTGGCTCTCCGCCAGCAAGGACGCAGTTTGCGCGAAATTGCGTTGGAGGTTGGGGCAACGAAAGCGGGCGTATCCAAAATCCTTCTCCGCGACGCTCGCCAAATACAAACCAAGCAGACCCCAGCGCCCGTTTTGGGGCGTGAGTTCTGCGTCAACGAAACTACACCTTCGGACACGGCGTCCGCAGATGAAAGGGAGTGAACTCAAAATGCAAGATGAAGAACATGCTGTCACCGGAACCCTGGTCAGATCAGCTATAGGCCGATGGGCCATCAAAACAAATGACGGGCAAATTTACGAAATCACCTCTGGTGAAGTGATCGAGGTCAACGTCGCGGGGCACTGGATCAGAACTCGAATTGAGCACAACGGAAAAGACTATGTGGCGATGGTGGACGGCGTGAAGCTCTATCAGGGAATGGGCACACGACAATGACGATGGCGGGACGCCACAACGCCTGGCCCAAGACACAGGCTTTCTATCAGCCGATGGGTAGCGACCGTCCCAGCCGTGGAATCGTTCTTAGGCTGGGATGCACGTTACCGATACGTGAGACGTGATGGAAATAAAATTGCAAACAGTCCTCAATAGAGAAATCAAAAAAAGAGGTGAGTCGGTCAACTCGGTCGCCGAGGCGTGCGGCATTCCGCAGAGCACGCTACACAACTGGTGCCAGGGCGTGCTTCCTACGGCGAAGAACCTCCACTACATCAAGGCGCTGAGCGACCATTTCAGACTTCCGATTGCGATGCTCCTGTTCGATCTCAAAGATGAGAGCTTCGACTCATCGGTTCTGTTCACGAGCACTTTCGTTGACGACAACCGTCGCTACCGGCTGATCATCGAGCGATTGCCCAAGTAAGGAGATCAAATGCGCGTTATCATTATTGCGGCGGCAGTCGTCGTCTGTTCTGCTCAAGCCTGGGCACAGGAAATTTCTTGTCCCGAGGGAACATTCAAGGGCGAAGATCCCGCTCAAAACAATGTTCATACCGTTTTTTGCCAGAAATGGATTCAGACCGGCGGCGGCTTGGTCAGTAAGCCAAAGAAGGAGTTGATGCGCCACGGTCCGTATCGCATTTATGAGAAGGTTGATCCGGCCTTTATGAAGTTTCAACTTCTCCTGACCGGCCAATTTGAGGAAGGAAAGCCGGCAGGCGTCTGGAAGCAGCTTTACGAAGGCGGAGAAACGAAGGCAGAGTTTAAGGTAAACGACGATATTCGTGCAGACGGTCCCTACACGATGTTTTATCCCGACGGTAAAACCAAAGCGGTCGGCCCTTTTGAAAATGGCAATCCGGTAAAGGAATGGAAGTTCCTCTCGAGCGAAGGCAAAGTCCTTGCCCAAGGTGAGTACGACGCTGTGAGGAAGGCGATGGACCAAGCTGACGCCAAAGAAGAAGCTCGTCGCTCCAGCGAGCAACAAGCCAAGAACAAATCCGCAGCGGCCAATAAAGAAGAGGTTCCCTTCGGAGCGCCTTGCGGCGAGTGGATCGAAACGCAAAGTGCGGATGCCTACTTCCAGCAAATCGAGGCCCAAGCTCAGGCTCACGGTCGCTCGGTGGAAGCCGACTTTCCTGGGTTGGAGAGAAAGACGCGGGCGACTCGCGGGAGATTCATTTTAGCAAAAGAACGCTTTGAAAAAAGCTCGAAGACGAAGTTCAAATCGGATTGGTGCAAATAGCTGTTCCGCGCAGCGGTTCGTCTTGGCTCAGTTTTCAGACTTCGCTACAATACGAGTGCATGAGCATCGACGATGACAGCCTAGCACTGCACCACCAACCCTCTTCCGATGCCATCGGCGAAGACTTCAAGTTAAACAAACGCGAGAAGCTGAGTAAGTTGGAAAAAATGTCCTGCTTCCCGCAGGTGAAGAACATGCTTGAGCAAGGTGTTCCTGTTAAAGAAGTGGCACGTTTTATTCAGGAAGAGGCCAAGGAATATCTCAACGCCTCAAGAGGCACCGTTGCGGCGGCGATTTACCACTACGTCCAACACCATTCTGATGCTCTCATTCGAGAGCAGGTCCCGCTCCCACACATGGGCATCCAACTGAACAATATCCCCGACATTAACGCGCTTAGTGCCTGCAATCTTGCGCTGGCCACTCAGTTGGATCGAATTATGATCGACTATTCGACCGAGAAAAAAATCAAAAAGACCATCAACTCCAACACTTTCTCATTAAAGGTGTTGAACGACCTGCTCAAAACCAAGAGTTTGCTTGAGCGTAGGGAGCTTGAAAAATCACGGGAGTTGACGAAGGATGCAGCATCGTCCGGCTCTGGAATCAACCTCGATGACATTCCGGCGCTGAAGGCCAAATATGCCAAACAATTTGGGGATCACATTGCAAATATCGTTTTCGATCCAGCCAGTCGGCGACGAATTATGGGCGCTCTGGAAAAAGTGAAGCGTGGAAGTAGCGCGGCCTTCATCAAAGCTATGAAAGAAAAGAGACGATCACTTGGATTGCCTGAGGAAGATCCGGCAGACAACATCGTGTACGTTCACGTGCCGCCTAAATCCGAAGCCCACTGAAGACATGCGTCTGAACAACCGCGTGGTGTGGAAAGCACATGCGAATAGGCCCTAAAAATCCCTAAAATGACCCTAAAACAATCCTTAAATGTCTGTTCGGAGTGGATTTCGCATCTGATTGTGAATCGAAACCGTCACCATCCTATTGAAATTAGGCTGTCTTTTAGTTCAAACACCATGTCGTGGGCTGAGTAAAAAAATTATTGGGCTTTTTAGGGTCTAAAATTGTTCAACAATCTGCTTCAGAAGGCCGTGTCAGACCGCCACCGTTCTGTGTCAGTCGAATTTTGGTCGGTTCATGTCGGTATGCCTTTTCGCAAAGTTACGAATTGATTAGCACCTCCTGGTAACGCCCAACAACCCAACAGGAGGTAAATCCATGAGCACCAATCTACCGACCGGCGGAAAGAACCAACCCAACTCCGTCGCAGCGCAAACACAGACAACCACGAACTCGCGTGTTGTACAGGTCGAACGCCTTAAAAAACTGAGCGCGGATCAATTGGAGGCGAAGATCGCTAACCTGCCCGCGAAGATCAAGCGTAAGGAGGACGCGACGGCCAAGAGGATTGCTCAACTACAATCGATGCTGACGGCTTACGCCGACTTCAAACGACAAGAAGTTGAGGTGTGCAAACGCTTGCTCGCTGAAAAAAAGAAAGCTGCTCCGGCCCTAAACGTGCCGCCCGCAAAGGTTGCGTGATCTTCAGGGAGAGGGCGCACTTCAGCAGATGGCCTGAGCCGATCTTATGTGAAGCCAAGGATGGTAATTTCGAGCAAGTATCGCTCACCAAGAGGATCTGTAGCTGCCAGGAGTTTCGTCGAGTAATGACTTGCGAACACCTGGCGGCAGCAAGCAAGTGGCTTGGAAAACATCGAGACCGCTGGGTAGGGCTAAGTGGCCTTCAGAAATCTATTCGCCGATGCGATAGCGCGAAGACGCACGCTTGGGCGACCATTCTTCTAGCAGGTCAGAGCGAGCGATCATTGCACACACATTTGTCCCGCATGATCTTTGAAGAAAGTAGAGCCTTCACGCTTTGGATAAAGATGCGAAAGAAGGAGCTCCCATTGACCGAAGCCTTGGAGTGGATGGCAACCGCAGCGAAGAAATGGGAACTCGGCTTTCTGAACTCGCCGAGCCATTTTGATAGCTGGTGCGAGGGGTTCAGGCGAAGTTTCGCTCGCCCGCCGCCTTTGCCTCTGGAGTTTGGCCAACTGCTCAAATCCGCACAAGATCCGGCGGACATTTATAAGCTCTACTTCGACATTCGACGCAACCTCGAATTGATGCCCCGACTCTGGGATCATCTTGACGAGATCGCCCGCCAAACACGGAACGAGCGACTGTCGATCTTTTTGAAGTACAAACCCGAAACAAAGTACGAGGCTATGGCATCAATGGAGTTGATGCTTGGCATGTATGACCCTCAGGCCAAGGAGAGGCACCAATCGAACTTCGATGGCCGCCTTTTCATTCCACGAGTTGAAAATGCGCCGTTCATCCATGACATGCACACGGGTCGCGGCAAGGCTCTCTGGGTCAGCAGCTTTGGCGAGGCTTGGAGAACAAAAAACTTCGAGATCGGAGAACTTGACGGTCGGTGGTCTGGCTCAACCATCGCAGTTTTATGGCGGGAGAGGTGTCACGCGCAGAAGGGTTCCATGAAGCGCCCTGATGGGCGGGATTGGTCGTGGTGGGCCATTCAGGTTAACGGGAAGGACTACTTGAATGCCTATCGCTTGGAAGAGCACTTTTATGAGTCCGTGATGCGTCGGATTCGGCGTGTTCACCCTGATCTGGACTGTTTCAAACTCGATGATGGACCAGGCGCACGCGACGAACCCGAACGTACTTGATTGTTTATTCGTGTTCAAAGATCGCGCCGAACGATTTTTCGGCGTGGTCCTTCCTCAACATTCCCCACTGAGATGCTGGCCTTAAAAGATCCATAAAAGTTGCCGATGTTGTAGCGATATGGAACGCTTCAACGATTGGCAGCGCCAGTACGACAACAGAGCTATCATTTTGCAGTCTAATAAGTTCGATGCCCTCGAAATGGGAGATCAGGTTGTGATCTCTTGCTATCGGGATGGCCGATCCGAGGCTCGCGAAATCTTGCTCAACCAAAAGTTGAACGACAAGGCCGAGGTCGCAAAACTTCGGAGCCTGGTCGCGCAGATTCAAAAGGAATTTGATCTCTCGACCCGAAGGGCTTTCAGAACCCTGGTGCAAATGTTTGTGCTTGCAATGGACCTTTGGGAATATGAACAGTACGAGTCATCATTTACGGATGACTTTACCTACGCGCACGACGCCGAGAAGTCCGGCGCTAAGGCTGGGCGCGGCCTCTTCGAGATTTCCGACCTCCTGAAGTTTTGGAGCTTGCTCAAAATTCAAGTCCGTGACTTGCCGATAGATCATGGAGCATCGGTTTCGATTCCGCCGAGTCAGATCGAGCCCTCAGCCGCGAATGTCTTGATTGAGATGGCCAATGCTTTCAAGCGACCTGCTGAGCCAATAAATAAAGAAGCGCCGGTTGAAGAGGTTCAGTTGGATGATTCCGTCCGCCTCCAGGGAGGCAAAGTCCTTCTCTCAAAAAAATTCGACCGTGTTTTGATTGAAGGCGAGATCATTCCGTTGCCACCTAAAGCCGCGAAGGTCATCGAGCTACTTTACTTCGCCTCCCAAAAGCCGACGTTCAAGGGCGTTCCGGTGAAAGAGATGAACGACAGGTTGTGGTCGGATGAGCACGTAGATGTTGGCAGTAAAAAGTGGCAAGCGGCATTTAAGAGCGAACGCCTTCAAAAAGTTAGAAGAGTTCTGATCGACAACACGACCGAAGACAAAACTCTGCTCCTGAAGATCTGACTCCACTCAGGCTCCACCAAGATTCCATGCCCAGGGAGACGAGATTTCCACCCGAGGCCGCGTATGGTCCCGCACATGGAAAGTGGTCAGATTTTTAGTTTTCAAGCCAACAATGCCCAGATCGAGTTGTCGCCAGCGGAGTTCGAGAACTTGGTGCAGGTCTTCCGTACCTTGTCGAAATGGCAGCGGGACCTGGACGCTCGGAAAGCCCTGGAGACACCCCAAGGGGACTCTCGAACCCGCAATGATTTGTCGCCTTGTCGCAAGCAGGATAAAATCGGCCCATGATCGCCAATTCGCCTATTCGACATGCCGTCCTCCTGTGCCGCATCTCCGACGAGAAGCAGGAGGATGGTTACAGCCTGGATGCTCAGGAGAAGTACGGAAAGGATTACTGCGTAAAGCATGGCTGGATCATTGAACGGACGTTTCGTTTTATCGAGACTGCATCCAAGGTCGGCGAACGCGACAAGTTTCAAGAACTCATCAGGTACATCCCTACGCTGCATTCTAAGCACAAAGCGCAGATCGTATTGGTCGTCGAGAAGCTGGATCGGCTGACCCGAGAGTACACGAGCCTAGAGAGAATTTGGGAGTTGATCCGAGCCGGTAAGCTCGTGATCCATTTTTACAAGGACAACAAGATCATCGACGCCAATTGTAGTCCGGCGGAGATTTTCAATATCGACATTCAGACCGCAGTTGCGAAGTACCAGGCCCTCAACACGGCACGCGAAGTAACAAAGGGAATGCGTGAAAAGGCCGAGCAAGGTTGGTATCCAGGCCGCGCTCCTCTCGGCTATAAGAATGTGCGTAAAGGCGGCGACGACAAGCATGGTCGCCAAAAGGCTTCGATCATCGTGGATCCAGATGAATGCAATGTTCGACTGGCGCGGCGGATCTTCGAGCTGAGAGCGACCGAGAATCTGTCGTACCGTGATATTGCGGGACAAATTCGCGGAGAAGGAATTGTGCCGCCTGCGAAACTCAAGACCTTCACCAAATCGACGGTCGAAAAGATTCTGACCAACCCGTTTTACTCAGGTCGTTACGATTGGCAGGGCGAATGGTTCAATGGAAAGCACGAGTTAATCATTCCCCAAGAGCATCTGGATGTCGTGTACGGACGCAAGAAGGGAGCATTCAGCCGTCGCCCGCGTGGGCTTCTGAGCAGCTTCCTGACGTGCGCATCCTGCGGATGCCAGATCCTCTATGATCCGAAAATGAAAGTCGTCAAATCAACCGGCGAAACGAAGAAGTACGACTACTATCACTGCTCGGACGGCAGGCAGGTTCATCGAGAGGCCGGAGAAAGGCAGGTCAACGTGGCCGAAGTTCATCTGTTGAATGAACTCGCGCAACCCGTGCGAGATATTTCGATCACCGAGGAACTTGCTGCGGAGTTGTCGAAAGCTCTCCGCAAAACGCATGAGAAGACCGTGGCCGCTCACCGTCGGACCATCGAGGGTTACAAACTCG
>JAPKGD010000150.1 GCA_026648125.1 Bdellovibrionales bacterium
GGGTAATAAATGGGTCTGGTCACCTTCTATCGCCGCCTTTACTCGCTCGGCATATTCCTTCGCACTCATCGAAAGCTGAGGAACTTCAAAATTCTTGCCATATTTTACTTCGATCTCATCAAACATTCTGGTCTTAACTCCAGGAGTGATCAGGCAGAGAGTCGATACTCCCGTTCCATCCAACTCTATTTGCAAACAATTGGTAAAAGCGACGACCGCAGCCTTCGACGCCGCATAAGTTGATGCACAAGGAAAATTCATAAATGCAGAAACACTGCTATTGTTAACAATCTTGCCTCGACCCCGCTTGACCATTCCCGGAATCACTACTCGAGTTAAGTGAACCAAGGCATTCAAATTCACCTGAAACATTGAGTAGATATCATCTAAGGTTTGCTCCTCAAGGAGCCCACCGGTCAGCTGGCCAGCATTGTTAAAGAGAACATCGACCTCGATATCCACTAATACTCCCGCAAGCCGTTCGACCCCTTCCCGTGAAGCCAAATCGCATTGTAAAAAGTGAACCGAGGCGGCGCCGAGCTGTTTAAGGCGCTCCCGAACATCAGCATCCAAAGATCGTGAAGCGACATAAACATGAGCACCGCAGGACGCAGCCATTTCCGATATGGCCAAACCAATCCCGCGATTGCCACCAGTTATTATAAAGCGCGCGCCTGAAATCTTCATGTCAGTCTCCTCGACAGATCCATCACTATTGGAAACACCAAAGCCCAAAACAACGCGTAAACAATCCAGGTGAATGCCGTCTCAAAACTCAAGACCTGAAAGTACTCCCCCGATTTATAGGAAAGGGGGCCGAACACCAATCCCAGAACAGCGGCCAATCCATTAGAAATTTTTAAAACGGGAGCCAGTTTAACAATTGAAAAGGAAAAGAGTAGCCAAATTGATATTAACCAAATCGGCATCGCGCCCAGGCTTTTGCCCTTCGCCTCAATCAAGTCAAAATGAATCAAAAGTGCATCAAATAAAATGCCTGCCACGGTAATGGCAGCGCCCAGGGATAAGCTCCTCTTGTCTAACTGACCACGGCTTGCCAAAAACCCAAGCAAGAAAGCCGGAAAAATCAAACTCAAACTTGAATATGGTTTGACGGCTAAGAATACGCTGCCAAACCAACCCACATAAAACAATATCGCAGTTACGATCACATTCGACCTTGTCATTGTGGCCGCCTTAAAAAGACTAAGGTGACTTCGCCGAGATAAATGCCTAATTTGTACATTTTTGATTTATTCAGCATCACCTCATCATTCATTAAATACATCCAGTCATCGAACTGCACATGATAGCTTTTATCACCGACAGGAAGGTCCATCGTATACTTCCATCGAAATGCATTCCCCGCCGCCTCGCCGCGAGCCTCTCCAACCACATCACTCGCCGTACCGGTGAACTTCCCGTCCCCGGTCTTTTTTAATGTCCACACTCGCTTCGATTTAGACCCATCGGAATACTCAAAGTCCTCGTCTAGAACTCCCACATCGCCGTTCCATGTCCCTTTCATCCGCACTTTAAAACGCTTCACAATCAATCCTGATCGATCTTGAAAGAAGCCATGTGCCTCTAAATCGCCGCGCAAGTAGTCCTCAAGTACAAGCTTGGGGCTTTCATTCTGGTAGTCCTTAACCTGTACAGAAGAGCAACCCGTGATAAATCCAATTGTACTCATCATAACTATTAGTCCTTTCATGACCGTCGACCTCCATACTGAATCAGCAGATCCTCTAAGTCCTTAAAGCTAGATAGAACAGATACAGAAGATTTTTCGTAACGTCCCATCTGTGGAGCTTGGCTTCCAGCAATCAGAATCCGCGTTTGCGATCCAATTCGGTTTTGAACCTCACTGATGAATGTCAGCAATTCCTGCTTTGCGCCTTCTTTTTTAGAAACTGTGGAGACAATTAAAAGATGAGGGGCTTCAAATCTAAGGACCGTCTCTGATAAATCACGGGATGGAACATGAGGCCCCAAATAAAGTGAAGGGAATCCATAGGATCGTATGAGCAAATGGGCCAAAAGCAGACCAATCTCATGATAATCGCCCTCCGGGGCCGCCAGTACAAACCGAGTCTTTCCCTCGGCCCCAGAAGCTCTCACTCTCGTTTTAACCTCAGTGAGGCAAGCGTAAATCGCCTCTTTCAATAGAGATGAGAGTATGTGCTCCTGAGCAATAGAAACTAAGCCCGATTCAACTTTTTTCGAGAGTGCTTGCACAACGGGAAGAAAAAATTGATGAATCAACGTCTTAGACTTGCGGCCTTGGATTTTTCGAAAAATGGCCTCCAGGTCAGCCCACTTTTGTAAGGCCATGAGTTCCAATACTTCGGCCACCTTCTCTGTACCTTGCTGTGAAGAGGCCACTAGACCTTCAGAGCTTTTCGTCTCACAAATCTCAAATAAGTCCCTTAATCTTTGCCGATTCAACGTCGCAATCTTGCCAATCTTTTGCCCACGCTTGAGAAGCTCTCTTAATAACAGGGCACGTTCTATATCGTCCTTCGTATATTCTCGTCGACCGGTCTCAGTTCTCCGCGGCTCAAATGCAGAATATCGGTTCTCCCAGCCACGGATCGTGAACTCCGAGAGCCCCGTCAACTCGACCATCTGCCGTATAGAAAAAATCTCATTTCGACCCATACATCTCTATTGTAATCCGCCCTTTTTGGTTTGTATAGATTTTTCTATACAATACGTGAAGCTGTGGTAGCCTAAGAACCATAACCGGGAGAATTTTTATGGCCTCACCAAATTCTTTAGTGCTTTCAACTCAAATTCCACAGGTGAAACGTTTGCCCGACCTGGCTCGCTCTCTCTTTAATCTGATTGGAGAGGACCCCAACCGAGAAGGCCTTTTGAGAACGCCTGAGAGGTTCGCTAAAGCTATGATCGAACTCACCAAAGGATATTCCCAAAGTGAAGGTGACGTTATTGGCGAGGGTATATTCAAAAGTGAATCAAATGGTCCCGTCTCCGTAAGGGACATCGAATTCTTTAGTCTTTGCGAACATCATCTTTTGCCATTCTGGGGCAAGGCTTCTATTGCCTATCTACCGGCGGACAGAATTTTGGGGCTCTCTAAACTCGCCCGGATCGTAGACATGTATGGACGGCGCCTTCAGGTTCAAGAGCGTCTGACCGCAGAAATTGGAGGATGCATCAAGCAGGCGATAAATGCGAGGGCGGTTATTGTTTCAGTTGAAGCGCAACATATGTGCATGATGATGCGAGGGGTGGGAAAAGTTCAGAGCTCCACAAAGACTGAATTCGCTTGGAGATCTGACGATGTGGATTCTTCCGAATTTAATCGCCTCTTGGCTCAAATTGAGCGAAATCGCTAGTTTAGAGCATAGCTTCTCCGTCGGCACTCCGTCGACTTGAACAAATTGTTCGCAAGATATCGTTTGATTTTTTAGTCGACCGTAGGGTCGCAGCATATTTACAGCCATTGCAGGAAATACAAAATTTATTTACGACCGGAAAAGTCTCCATTAGAGCGGTCATTGCGACATTAGTGCCAATGAAGTCCTCTGATGGTCCCCGAGCGCATGTTGTTACGTTCGGCCTTGATTTTGATCCTGAGAATGCCCCGGGATAATAATCTTCGACATAGATTGAAATTGCAGAATATCTTCGTAGGGGCGCATAAGCGGAAATTTAAAGCTTAGGCGATCAGCAGCGCCCTTCATGACAGATACCGCGCGATCGAAGTGATGGTGAATATCCATTCTAGCCACAATCGTCGGCTCATCGACTTTAACTACTTTATCCCAACGATTCTCGTTGATCGAAAATTGGTAACCCATTCTACCGAGCTGCACCATTCTCTTGGCGTCCGCTTTGAAAGTCCCCACAATCCACTTTACCCCAAGACATTTTGCCAAATGAAACGCGTGGAAGCGCAAAAGCGTATGCAGCCCCTGAGATTCAAAGCCGGGCTTCGTCGCGGCTCGACCCAAAATCACCAGCGGTAGAGACAAATGCTCAGGCTCAAAATCAATCAGCATGATCCGTCGATAGTCCTCGACATTATCGACAGGCGCAATTCTGAGTACTGAGACCAGCTGGCCTCTGTCATAGATTCCCAAATTCAGAAACCTTGCCTCAAAATCGGTGGGCCTTAGCCCATCTACATTCACTTGATCCTGATACTCATTTTGATAGGCCTCGCGCCGCAGACGATAGAGAACGTCGTGCCCATCGTGTCTGACAAAATCAACACCCGTAATCAATTGGTAACCATCGGTCAGATTCTGCTCCAAATGCGGGCTCCTTAATCATTGGAATCCACATAAAGAACATCCCCCTAAGCAAGTCATGTTGTCAAATTGGCTATGGCTCAACACGAGACAAATCTTATACAAACTAGTTTAAACTCAGTTTAGATCTCAAAATATACCTTTAAAATACCTATTTAAATCCGAAAAGTCTAAGGAAGAAGAAGGAGGGTCTATGGCTGAGCTATTTGTATGGAGTGAGAGAGATTAAGGGCTCGCTGTCAAAGACATGGATGACGAGCATAAAGTCCTTATCAAAAAGATGAATGATCTGCACAAAGCCTGGCTCGAAAAAGCGCCTCCAGACCATCTCGGTCGCCTACTCGAGGATCTTGGAGCTTATACCGTCAAGCACTTTAAGGATGAGGAAGCTTACATGGAAAAGACTAAATACGAGGGTCTCGCCACACACAAAATTATTCATCAAAGCCTGCTCAAGGAGTTCCAACAGTACGCAGAGGAGTTCAAGCAAACCAAGGCCCTACGCGAATATTTCTTCAATTTTCTAAAAGTTTGGCTCTCGTCACACATTCGCGGAATTGACATGAAATACTCACCCGAGAAAAGCAAGAGCGTCGCTTAAATTAATATTCTAACAAAAAGCTTTGAATCTAGGATAAGGACCTTCACCCAAGCCCAGAGGCCCCCTTTTTGTACGTCCATGATATCAAATAAAGAGGGCCTCTGTATTCTAGATTTGACGGTCCATCACGTTTTCCAAATTGATGGTCGCAAGCGTCTTGGGTTCTCGAATCAATGGCAACTCCACAGCCTCAGATCTCCTAAATCGCTTGCTCTTAGGAATCGCCCACATCACTAGCCAATTAATTAGAGCGAGTTCGGCGATTTGATTCGTAGATTTTCAGCAGTTATCCACAATTTTTTGGTATTTTCAGGTGAGGTTCTGTGGATAACTGGGTCGATTGCCAGTCACCGAGCCCAATGCTCCGACCATTATGCCATTTGAAGTTGTTGATCGTTTAATTTTCGCAGAGCTTTGCACAGATTGAACCCCAAGCACGAGCGATGGCCAGACATCTCCATTGCCACTGTGGATTTCACATTGGGTTTGTTGAAGCCATATTTTTTTGATTTCACTGATCCAATCACGCCTTCTACCTGGGCCCGCTCTCGGCGGATCACTTCCGACATTTTTTCTGACACCGACCACTTGGCTTTGCCAGTCGGTGCGATTCCGACATGCTTCACACCAAGTTTTTTTGCCTTCTTGATATTGGTTTTGCTGTATCCGCCGCGATCGAAGCCAAAAGTTTTCGGAGCCTCGCCAAACAAAGCAATGTGCTCTTTGATCGATTGCAGGCAAAACTTCTGATCCGAAGCATTGATGCCATTGTTGATCAAAAATCCCAGCACAAATCCATCGACTCGAT
>JAPKGD010000151.1 GCA_026648125.1 Bdellovibrionales bacterium
CCTTCTTTAAACTTCTGTTCTCAACTTCCAAGTTTTGACTGCGAAGTGCGTTAGCAATGTTGATTCGAACTTCGTCAATTTTAAAGGGTTTTAAAATATAGTCATAGGCGCCTAGCTTCATCGCCTCAACCGCAGTTTCGGTTGTTCCAAAGGCCGTAATCAACATAAAGAGAATGTCGGGATATTGTGCCTTTACCTCTTTTAAGAGCTCGATGCCCGTAAGATTGGGCATTTGCATATCTGATATCACCATATCAAACGAGCGCTTCTTTATCATGTCTAAGGCTTTTGCACCGTCTTCTGCGCAAGTGACTTCGTAACCCTCCTTGCGCAACATGATCTCCAAAAACTCTCGAATGGATTCTTCGTCATCAACTACTAATATTCTAGGCTTCATTCCGCACCTCGCTGCTCAATTCTAGTTTGCTGTTCAATTCCAATAAAATCATTTAGCTTCTCTTAAAAATGGGCGATTCGGCGTTAGATGGTCGCGAACTCCTGGAAAATCCAAGACGAATGTCGTGCCTTTTCCTTGCTCACTCTCTACTCTCACAATCGCATCGTGAACTTCTAAAATTTTATGAGTTACAGCCAGCCCAAGTCCAGTGCCCTTGGGTTTAGTCGTAAAAAACGGCTCGAATATCCTTTGTCGCGTGACTTCATCCATTCCATGCCCATTATCGCTAATTTTCACCACAAATCGGTCCTGAACATCGAATGTTTCGATTTTCAACTGGGGATTGTTCGATTTGCTCATGCTCTGACACGAATTGATGATTATATTCAACAGGGCCTGCTTCAATTTATCCTCGTGACCGTGGATCTCCTGCTTCCCCTTGAGTTCAGCAATTTGTTCAAGTCCTGAGGTTAATTCAGTGTTAAATCTAATGACTTCTAATACCTCACGGATGACCTTGTTTAAATCAACAATATGTTCCGGCTTAGTTTCTGGCCTCACATATTCCAGAAATTCAGTTATGAGTCCATTCAATCGATCAATCTCTCTCGTGATAATTCGCATGAGCTTTAGATCTTCTTCACCATATTTTTCTGGCTGACTGATCATCAGCTGGACGGATCCACTTAGGCTTGCCAAGGGATTTCGAATTTCATGAGCAATTCCTGCAGCCAACTGGCCGACGGCCGCCAATTTCTCTTTCTGTCTGACTGCCGCCTCAAGACGCTTCACTTCTGTGCGGTCCTGACAAAGTACGATATGGCCCGTTAACTCACCCTTATCGTTCTTAAGGGGAGAAATAATGACTTCAATAATTTGCTTTTGTCGATTTTTGTTCAAAAACTCGACATCGACTTGCCTCATGTCGCTTTGGTGACCATGAAGTGAAACTACATTCGATTCGAGATGTAGTTCCGGAAAGAGCTGACTCAAGGGACGGCCTTCTAGCTTCAAGCCATCTAACATCTTTGACGCCGCTGGATTTGCAGACAAAATTTCTCCAGAATCAGATACCGTCAATAGGCCGGTTCCGATATTTTCAACTATCAACTTATTCAGATCTTGAAGGTTCTCAAGTCGTCTCACTGTGCGGGTGAGAGCGTCTCCCATAAAATTCATCTGCTCCGAAAGATTTCCACTTAGATAGGCGACAGAGAAAAAAGCAAGATTATTGAGTGTGGCAAGAAAGTAGAGGTTCTCTCCCCCTGTAGACGGAGAAATAAGTAAAAGCATCCCATAGAGCAAGGAGGTCCAAAGCGCTTGCGTAAATGCTCCTCTCCTTTGAAACACCAACCCCGCAAGGATAATATCCACGAGATAGAGAAAAAAGAAGAGCGAAGTGGCCGCACCCGTATGATGCACCATCATCGTGATTGCCAATGCATCAAGTCCAAAGAGAAATCCATGAATGGACTTTTTGCCTTCTAATTCATTCCAAAACAAAAAATAGGCACTGTTACATAGAAACACCACAGCCATGACGCCATAAACCGGCAACCAAATAGAGGGCGCTAAAAACTCCCCTTGCATGAGCTGAAACAAAATGGCCAATAGAAACACTGAGATTAAGAGCCCACTGCGCAAACCATGAACAAGTTGAAGTCGCCGGTTCGACTCAGAGTGAGCTGAGCTAAGAGCAAGAGCACCACCTTGTATGACTTCTAGCCCTCGCACCTAGCCTCCAGAAATTGCGCCGGCAAGGTTAAACACGGGGAGGTACATCGCGATCACTATCACCGCAATAACTCCACCTAAAAACACCATAAGTATAGGTTCAATCATGCTGGTCAGTGCAGCCGCTGCGGCCTCAACTTCGTCCTCATAAAAATCGGCCACTTTTGATAGCATCGTATCCATATTACCGGTGGCCTCTCCAATCGCGATCATTTGGGTCACCATGGTTGGAAAGTATTTACTTTTCTGAAGAGGTTCGGCAAGTGAGCGACCTCGAGAAACTACATCCTTTGCGTCAATTAACAGCTTTTCGATCACGTAATTTCCTGAAGTAGATCCCGCAATTTCGATGGCATCAATGATTCGAACGCCCGCTCCAAGCAATGTTGATAGGGTTCTTGCAACTCGGGCAATTGCTGTCTTTTGAATTAAGGTCCCAAACAACGGTGTGTCGATAAACACCTGGTCAAAGAACTGACGTCCGTCATCCGTTTCGTAGTACGATTTCAAAACAAAAAATACTCCGATAATTCCACCGAACAAAATATACCAATAACCTTGGAACCAATTACTCATGTCGACAACCATTTGGGTGAGCCATGGAAGCTCCTGCCCCGACTGCTTAAACATTTTTACGAAACTAGGTATTACAAAAATCATAATTCCCGTAATAACCAAGGCCGCCACAGCAATAATTCCGGCTGGGTACCAGAGGGCTCCGACAACCTTACCCTTAATCTTCGCCGCCTTCTCAATGTACTCCGCGAGTCGATTCAATACGACTTCGAGCACACCACCCTCTTCGCCGGCGCGAACCAGATTAGTGTAAAGTCGATCGAAGACACTTGGAAATTGGGACATGGCTTCAGCCAACGGACGTCCTTTTGAAACAGCATCAAGAACTCCCTGCACAGCAACCTGCATTCCTTGAGTCCGACCGCCCACCGCCATGGCCTCTAATGACTGCAAAATTGGTACACCCGAACCAACTAACACTGCGAACTGCCGAGTAAAGATCTGCAAATCTTTTGCTGCAACTTTGATCTTGCGCTTGCGCAGTGGCTGAGCATTTCGCCTCGTGACAGTACCCTTTGGCGTCACAGCCAAAGGAATCATTTTTTGGGCGCGTAGTTTGATGCGAGCCTCTGTCTCATTGGCTGCTTCCAGTTCGCCACGAACTGTTCGTCCGTCCGCCGCTTTAGCCTGGAACTCATAAGCACCCATTAGACTCCCGCCTGCTTAAGCAGTTTGTCGAGTTCCTCTGGGTCGTTACTTGCGGTAAATGCCGTGGCCAAATCAATTCTCCGCTTCATCACCAATTTGAGCAGTGATTGATTGAGCGTGATCATTCCCGTCTTGTCTTGCCCAACCTGCATCATTCCGTAAATTTGATGCAGTTTATTTTCTCGGATTAAGTTTCGAATATTAGGATTTAAGATCAACAGTTCAATCGCTGGGACCATCCCCCCCTGAGAACTGGGAAGGAGTCTTTGAGAAATCACTGCATTGAGGACAAAGCTGAGTTGAACTCGAATTCGCTCTTGCTGCTCAGGTGGAAAAACACCGACTAAACGCGTAATCGTGGATATTGCTGAATTCGTGTGTAGTGTCGCAAAAACCAAATGCCCCGTTTCGGCGACAGTCAATGCGGCCTCAATCGATTCGTGATCACGCATCTCACCGAGCACACACACGTCAGGGTCCTGCCTTAAAATCTGGCGAAGAGCCATTCGAAAACTCGCTGAGTCGGTTCCGATTTCCCGTTGATTTACAATACAGTTCTTATGCTGGTGCATGTACTCAATCGGATCTTCGATTGTAATAATATGGCCACGTAACTCACGATTGATCTTATCCACCATAGCGGCAATCGTGGTGGATTTTCCAGAACCCGTCGGACCGGTGACGAGAACAAGGCCCGATGGATATTGAACGAGATCTCGCAAAGCTTTAGGCAACCCCAATGAGTCGATATCCGCACGGCGCCATTGCAATGGCGGACGTCGAGCGGGCCGCGGGCGCGAGGGCCGCCGCGGAGGGGGAACCGGCCGCGGCGGGGGCGGAGGGGAAGGAGGCGGAGCGCGCCCTCGCGATGCGCCGGGCGATCGCCGCGGCGATGGCGCGATCGAAGCGCGAGATACCCCATTACTACCTCGCCACCGACGTCGACATGAGCCGGGCCCAGGCGTGGCTCACGGCCGAGAACCTCCGGCGGCCCGTGAGCGAGCGGCTCCTCCTGGCGGTGCTCCAGCTCAAGGCCGTCGCGCTGGCGCTGCGCGAGGTGCCGGAGCTCAATGGCTTCTGGGTGGACGGCGCGCTCCGCCCGTCGGCGGCCGTGCACCTCGGCGTCGCGATCTCGCTGCGGAGGGGCGGGCTCGTCGCCCCCGCGATCCACGACGTCGACGGGAAGCCGCTCGGAGCATTGATGGCCGAGCTCGGCGACCTGACGCGCCGCGCGCGGGCGGGCACCCTGCGCAGCTCCGAGATGGCCGATCCGACGATCACGGTCACGAACCTCGGCGATCAGGGCGCCATGCTCGTCCACGGCGTCATCTATCCGCCGCAGGTGGCGCTGGTGGGGCTCGGCAAGGTGACGGAGCGGCCATGGGCGGCGGGCGGGATGCTCGGCGCGCGGCCGGTGCTCACCGCCACGCTCTCCGCCGATCACCGCGCGAGCGACGGTCATCGAGGGAGCCTGTTCCTCGATGCCCTCTCACGATGGTTGCAGGAGCCCGAGAAGCTATGAACGACCCTGTCCTCGACGCCGTGCGCCGCGTCCTCGCCGGGGTGGCGCCCGAGGCCGACCTCGACGCGCTGCCCCCCGACGCGAGCCTGCGCGACGAGCTCGATCTCGATTCGATGGATTTCTTGAGCTTCGTCATCGGCCTGCACAAGGTCCTCGGCGTCGAGATCCCGGAGGCCGACTACGGCAAGCTCTCGACGCTCGGGGGCTGCGTGGCCTACCTCGAGGCCAGGGTGAAGCGGGGCTCGTGACCCGGCCCGCGTCGATCACCTGCTCGTGCGCATCCCTCGACCTTGATCGGCGCCGAGCGCGTCCAGGAGGGCCGCGCCGACGGCGGCGGCGAAGGCGTCGAGCGTGCGGGGCTCCGTCCAGCGCTCGGCCTCGCGGGGGTCGAGGGCGTGGTGGGTCTCGATGAGGACCGAGGGCATCGGCGGGCGGCGCAGGACGAAGATCCGCTGGTCGGGGGTGTGGCGGTCGACGAAGACCCCGGGCTGGACGGGGTCGGGGTCGTAGAGCCCCGTGTACTCGGCCCCGCCATAAGGGAGCAGCCCGGACTCCGCCATTCTATTGGCGACGGCGCGGGCGAGCGCGAGGACGGCGCGGGCGCGGGCGGCAGGGACGCCGACGGCGGCGATGTCCGACTCGGCGGCGGCGGCGAGGCGATCAGGGGGCGGGAAGAGGCGCGAGAGGCCGGGGAACGGCGATTCGATGGGATCGCCGAACCGCTCGACGAGGCGGCCGCTCAGCGTGGTGGCCGCTTTTCATTCTTCATTTGGCGCTTC
>JAPKGD010000152.1 GCA_026648125.1 Bdellovibrionales bacterium
GCCGAATCTAGAAATTAAATAACCAAGATCTTTCGCAATCTGTGGAGCAGAAAAGTATCGAGCTACAATTTCGGGAGTTAAAAGAGGAGATTTGCGTTGAAGCGGCGATGAGGTGCCAATTCCTCTCTGGTCAAAAGTGAAAATGCGAAAGTATTCAGCCAGTCCCTTGCCGGTTTTAATTTCAGGGATAAAGGCACTTGAAATTGACTCCATCCCGGGGCCGCCACCGATGAAGAACAGATAAGGTCGGTCTGTATGTTGGTATCCAATAATTCGATATTTGATACTCAATTTCTGAGGGTTTGAGCGATCGAACCAATCCAAAGGAACTTCGAGGGTTCCTTCGTGAATGGCAGTATCCGCATTTGGTGCCAAAGGAATTTCTGCAGCGAAGCTGGTACAACAAGTTAAATATACCAGGCCAATTACAAGATATTTCATTTGATCCTCAAAATGAGGTGAATATGCGAGGGTGGAGACGGCCGGGCAACAGAAATGATTTCACGACAAGCGAAGATTTATTCCATCAAATAACTGCGAAGATCTTCACTTTGCCCCAGAATTTCAAACACTTCGGCAATTGCTTCGATGGTTATTGAGTTTTCGCCCATTTCGGCAGATAGAATTTCAAGGATATCATCGGGGCCAATCGAGCCCAGTTCGCATGAGAGGATCACATCGATAACCTGTTCTGCTAGGCCCTTTAGGTGGGGCGGTATTTCACGATCGAGTAGGGCAAAAAGGTCCGTCTTGGCGAGGACTTCATCAGGAGTATTCGGTGCATTCCCAATATAGGTCTGATAGCGGACTTCGCCGTCTTCGACGATGCGCTCGACATGAGTGGGAATCGTGGCGGAATAATCAATTCTGTGACTATAGCGTTCAATAATTTCATCGGCAGGGAGTTTAGACTTTAGGAGAGCCGAGCGAAGACTTCCAAAGTGTTCTCGGGCTTGGTTATACAGGTGACTTGGTGTTACCAGCGCTTTCAAATGGTTAGAAATAATTCGTAAGACATCCATGTTGCCTGAAAGCAGAGTCTTGGTGTTTGGTTTAATGCCTTGACGGTGAAGTTCTTGAAGGGAGCCCATGATCTGCAATGGGGTTAGTGCACCGATTCGGCGTTTTACAATTTCTTCTGGGCTCAATCCGGCATCTCGAAGTGCTAAGGTGAAATTACCGCGATATTGCTTCAGGGCCTGCACGTAAAGTGCGCTCAGGCGCATGGGATAACCGACGGTTTCTGTGAGAACTCGAACCGCTTCAGGGTTTTCTGCTTTTCGCAGATAAGGCGCGTAAGGCGTAAAGCCTAGTTCGTTCAATTTGTAGAGTGCAGCTCGAACAATTTCACGCGACCAAATAGCCTCCCGTTGCCGAGAGACGATGAGGTCTCCTGGAAGACCCGCCTTATTGAGCTGTTCGTGCAAAGTCGTACTATATCGATTGCGGATATGGTCTATCAAAGTTTTAAGGGTCGTTGGAAAGCCCAGGTGGTCTGATAGGACTTCGGTGGCTTCTGGGTTACGTGAGATAAATAGGGCTGTATTGGGTACATAGCCACGTTCAAAGAGAGCGCGAAGTGCGCCGCGGATGCTTTCTAAGGTGAGATCGCGAGTGCTGAGGCGACTGACCACCTGACGGACGGGGACGCCCGACTCAGCAAGGGCCTGTTGAAAGTTATCGTTGTGGAATTCACGAGCCTTTCGATAGAGACTGACCAATGTCGAAGGGAAACCCAGTGATTCTTGCAGAATTAATTCGGACTCTTCTGTTCTGTCATCTCTAAGGCGAGTTGCCGAGGGGTTGATGCCGGCATCATAGAGCGCCTTTAACCCGCGATGCACAGCAATTCGCGACCAACGCTTGTTAGAAAACTTCTTAACGATGGAGCGAACGGGTAGATTTGCGGCCTCCAAGGCAGCTTGATAATCGCCTTTAAAAAAATCGATGGCTTTAAGATAGATGGTACTGAGTCGAACCTCAATTCCCAGATTTTCGCTGAGTTTCTTCTCCAGCTCACGGTCGCGGGCCTTTTGCAGAAAGCTCGCGGTGGGGATTTGTCCAGTTGAATAAATGAACTGAAGACTTTTAATAACCAGCGCACGATTCCATCCCAGTCCACGATCGACTGAAAGTATCTCATCGACAGGTAGCCCAGCTGCGGCTAAGGCTTTGCTGAAATCGCCATCATGAAAAAGGCGGGCCCTTTGGTAAAGGGTAGCTAGTCCAGTCTCAAATCCAACAGCTTTCGAAAGAATTTGGTTCGCCTTTTCGTCCGTCGAATTTGTTAAGAAGTTGGCTTTGGGTTTATATCCAGCTTTATGGAGCGCGACCAAGCCCTTATGGGTCAGTTCTTTTGTCCAAGGTTGAGAATATCGCTTTTGAGAAAGTCGCTTTTCGCCTAATCCTGCTTCCTTGATGGCTTGGGCGAAGTTGCCGTTATGAAATCGTTTGGCCTGAACGATGACCGTGTAAAGGTTAGATTCAAATCCCAGAGTTTGATTGAGAAATTTAAGTGCATCGTCTCCACCGATGCCATTTTTAAAGAAAGCGATATTGGGGACGTCGCCTCTTTCATGAAAGGCTTGAAGTACTTTGTGCACGAGGTCCTTGGTCCATAGGGCATTTTGAATAGTGCCAAAAATCTCCGTGGTCTTTTCGCCAAGAACTCTGGGACGAGTTCTGAAGCCGACAGCTCTAGAAACGATATCTATTGCTTTGGGGTCCGAGTTGTTCTTGAGGGCCAAACCGTGCACGGAATAGCCATTGTCCATAAGGGACTTAAGGCCCCTTTTTACGACCTCCTCGGACCAGAGGTCGCTTTGGTTAGGGCGAAGGACAGCCTTTTCCACGGGTATTCTTGCGGCCTTGAGCGCCGCGGGAAAGGATCCGTAGAGTTTCGAGCCATAAAAATAGAGACGATGAGGTGTGGTGGGAAAGCCAAGGGTCTTAGCTAGGAGTTTCATGGCCTGTGGTTCTGGGGGGCTGTGGAGGTATTTTGCATGAACGGGAAAGCCATTTTCATAAAGGGCTTTCAGCCCCCGCTTGACTTCAGCCTTGGTCCACCTGTGTTTGGCGGCCTCAATGATGACTTCCTCGCAGGACTCGAGACTCAAATTTGTATTAAATTCCTCCTTGTCATCTTTTGCCCAGCAGTCCAAGGCAAGAGAAGTGACAAGGATCAATATAATGGCTCTGGAACGCATCAATTCAGCGACTTCAAATTAAGTGCCAGCTCCTTGGGCGGAACGCTTGGCGGCTCTCTCAATATTCCAATCTTCATTTAGGAACCAGGTCCTATTTGCGGACGCGCCATGTAATTAAAATGGAAGGCTCAACGTTAGCCAATGATTTGGCCCTTTGCGTCCGCAAATAGGACCTGGTTCCTAAACGGGAGAGAAGTCTTGTTGCTTAGAAGAGGAGGACCTGGCACCTAATAAGCATGTTCAGTTATTTTGAGAAGCGTATTCCAATTATTAAAGAGTTAGGATTTCAATCCGAGGCCATTCCCACTCTGCAAAACTTTGTGGAGTTTTTGTGGGAGGCAAATGACCACCTCAACTTAGTTAGTCGCAAGATGACTTTTGAGGAGCTCATCGACAACCATGTTATTGATTGCCTGCTTCCCTTAAAGCATTTTCCCGTGGAATCTAAATTGGTGGCGGATTTTGGTTCGGGAGGGGGACTGCCTGGTGTGGTCTATGCCATTCGGTTCCCAAACACGCCGTTTCGCCTTTATGAAAAAAGCCGACTCAAACAAGATTTTTTGAAGCAATGCCAGCAGTTCGCGCCAAATATTACTGTGCTAGGTGAGATTCCACCACAGCTCGGGCAAATCGATCTTATCGTCTCAAGAGCATTCAAACCGATCGATGTCATTTTGGATATGACTCGAAGCTATTATGATAAGGGCGGGAAATATTTTTTGCTTAAAGCGCGAAAAGAAAAAATCGATGAGGAGTCGGCTCTGGCAAAGAAGAAGTTCAAAGTTCTTAAGGCCGAAGTTCTCGCACTTTCCTCTCCAGTATTAGAGGTTGAGCGCCATGTTGTTCTCATCAACTAAAATCTTTCAGACTAAAAGCGCTATCTAAGGTCGCGAAGTTGTTGTCGCAATTCACTGAGCCTTTGGGCTAACGCTTCCATTCGAGCGGGGTTGAGCACTGGGTCTAAATTGGCAGTCAGAAGGAGTGAGGTTTGTCCATTTTCATATCTTTCATCGTATGTGCGAGTGTAACGCCCTTCCCCCAGACCGAGGCCGGCCGATCGACGAATGCGCTGAAGATTTTCACGGGCTAAATCAGAATAGTGTTTTAGGACTTTGGCTTTTAAATACTGCAAGGCTATCTGTCGATTGAGACCCTGTTCTCTTTCTATGCTGATTCGTACCTCAAGATTCGTTGGTTGGTGAACCGCTCTTACCGCCGTTTCAACTTTGTTTACGTTTTGGCCGCCGTTGCCTGAGGCGCGCATGGTCGTAATAAGGACGTCCTTTTCGCTAAAGTTAGGATCTTGGTGGGTTGGTTCAGCGTAAACTTTGACCTCAACATAGCGGGTGTGAGTACGATTTCGGTTTGCAGCAGATCCCGTTGCATCACCTTGAATGATGAAGCGGTGTATGCCGCGTTCTCCCTGGAGAAGACCAAGAGCATCACGGCCACTGATGCGAAAGATGTGAGAGTCGAGAATTTCAAAACTCCAGTCCTTCTTTTGGGCGTAGCGCCGATACATTTCAGCGAGTTGATTGGCTGACTCTATACCAAAATGAAGGCCCGGCGAGGGAGCAATTTCCAAAATGACCGTGGGAACATTGAGTCCGGCAATTTTTAAGAGGGGTGCAAAGGCGCTTGGAAGTGAGTGTTCCAGCTGAACTAACAATTCACTTCGTTCCGTTTCCGCGAGGTGGAGGAGTTCGTCTTCGAGTGAACGATCGGCTCTGAGGAGAACGTTGGATTGCCAAGCTCTATAAATGGGAAGGACTTGAATCTCAAACCAATGAGCCACGGCTAGTTGGGCCTTTAATTCGGGGCTAATTCGGCCCTGGCCAGCCATATTTTCCAAAACGGGAATTTTTCGGTCAATTTCAAAGAGGTAACGCAAGACCTCTTCACTTGCGTACTCACTAGAGAAAAGGCCCTTATAAATAGGTTCTTCCTTGACCGAATGTAGAATGAATTCACACAGGCCCGCATCAGTATCGCGGGCATTGGCTTGAATGCCTAATATAAATGCAGCTAGACAAAGTACGGCTCTTAATAGCCCACTCCCATGTGCTCTATTCAAAATAAATGCTCCTCATAGACAGTCGCTAAACAAGAGGGAGGTACTGCAAAATTTCAACCAATGATAAGGCAGTGGGGAGGGCGATTGATTGACCTCAAGAAAAGCGATTGCTAAATAATTACAAACATTTAGGAACCAGGTCCTATTTGCGGACGCAAGGCACCATAGAGGCAGGCTCTAATGTAGGGAGGGGCTGCAGCTGAGCGGCCACGTGATATATCAGCGAATGCCACGTCGCATCCGCAAATAGGACCTGGTTCCTAATGGAGAGGGTTGAAATGAACGGTGGTCAGATTTTTAAGAAGAGTTTGCACCAGGAGCTGGAAGGGCTTTTGGCTCTGGCAG
>JAPKGD010000153.1 GCA_026648125.1 Bdellovibrionales bacterium
ATCATGATTTCGCTTCTTGCCGAAGTTTGGATGAAAATTCAAATGGATGCGAGGGTTGATGCTCTCGGTGGCTTTGGAAATGTACCAACCAAGGAAGAGTTTGAAAAAGGTTTCTTGGCTTATTACAAAAAGAACTTCGGAGCTCCTGATAACAAGTGGTGGGACAACCAAAAGATGGAGATGACTCTGGCATTTGTGAATATGCCTGCTTACTTTGTGACCGCAATGGTAACGAATCTTGCATTTCTAGGACGATTTGATTTGGATTCCTTTCTTGCGGTTTATAAGAGCTCACTTCTTCCCACCGGAGGACTTTCTTATAAGCTTGAGAATGCCTTTGAAATGTCCGCGGACTACGTGGTCGGTGCAATTCCATCCAAGTTTCATTCGGATCCGAGGGTTCAAGAGTTTCGAAACCAACGCATTGGACGATTGAGACTTGGATATAATTTTGTCTACAAGACAATTTATGAAAACCCCTTGGGTAATCTTCTCGGCAACTGGGAAGCGATTCCTGTGCAGGGTATAGGCCCCCGTGCTTGGGTGCGGCAGTTTTACGGTGGATATTTGCCGACAGAGCTGATCGCCAATAATGTTTTAAGGCCTGTTGAGGCCATGAACATTCCGGGGATTTCGGGACTTGCCGACTCTTGTGATCGTCTGTTAACCACGAATCACACGGATGCGTTCAAGTTAATCCCAAAGGCGGGTAGATAAGGTTGGCGAATGTCAAATTTTGATAAAAAGGCATTAGGAGGGCTCATCGATGGTGATGCGGCCCTGCTTGAGGAATTACTGCGCCTTTATATCAGCGACTGGCCCATGCTTTTGGACAACATTCGGGTTCACCTTGATAAGGGCAATGCTGCCGAAGTTGAGTTTTATGCCCATCGCCTCAAAGGGGTCGTGCGAAATTTCTTTGCCGCAGATGCCGCCAGGATTGCTGGCTCAATTGAGGAACTCGCTCGAGATAAAAAAATGGACTCAATTGGAAATCAACTGGCCCCATTGTCCGAAGAATTGCGAATTTTAGAAGAAGGTCTCAAGGGCCATCTCGAAACATTGAAGACTTGATGGAAGTGGCGAGCTTTACGGCCAAAAGGCTACTTCAATATTTTGAGTCTCAAAACAAGGTACAGTTTCCCGCCTGTGCGATTTTGATGGATGGGCCCCTTGATTTGGGAGCAGATAAACTCTCATCAGGTCGTCTCGCAGGCCTCAAATTTCAAAATTACAGCAATGGAATGGTGGCTGTCCGTGCTCCAGGTATGGGCGCTGCTGCAGTGGCCTATGCCATTGAGATACTCTCAAGTCTGGGAGTAAAGCAGATTCTACACTTGGGAACCGTGGGTGCCCTCACCTCGCAGGTCAACCCCGGAGAGTTACTCATCGTCAGTGGCGCAATAGCCGATGAAGGGGTTTCTCGGGAGTATGGCGCGCCAGACGTCGTCACCGCCTCGCTCAGCCTCCCTCAAGTGTCAAAGATTCGGGAGAATCTCTGGCGTCAACCCAGTTCCATAGGAGTGGTTTGGAGTACCTCTGCGGTATTTCGAGAAACTCCAGACAAAATTAAAAAATATCGGGAACTTGGGGCCTCGGCCGTTGATATGGAGGCTTCTGCGGTTCTTGCAGTGAGTGCAGCATTGGGTATTGAGGCGCTTTGCCTTCGTATCGTGAGTGATTCCTTTGGCGAAACAGGCGAATGGAATCCGGCGTTCAAGAGTGACGCGGTCAAGAGCGCTCGCCGCGAGCTATGGCAGATGGCCTTGAGTGGAGCTTGGCGATGACAAAGCATTGGCTTACAATCGATCGCTTTTATAAAGGTGCGCCTCAGCTCCGCGCTCATTTTGAAAAGCAGTTCGACCAAGAGCGAGTGGCTCATGCAAGCCGATTCGTCTGGGATTTTTGGCATGTTCCAGAGCAATACACTCTGTTGAGAACTCCGGCCTATCATTATTTTCCGAAAGCTCTTTATGAGAGTTGGCATCGGCAAGTGGTCAACTGGGGCCGAGAGGTCTTGGGCTGTCACGATATTTCACCGCCCTGGTTAAGTAATTATATTGAGGGTTGTGAGCAGCACATCCATGCTGATCATCCACATGGACCATGGGCTTTTGTGTTCTCACTAACGCCATGGCAACAGAGAAGATTTTCAGGGGGCGAGACCTTTATTTTACGTCCGGAAGCCATGCAGAATTGGGCCCACAAAGGAGAGTTTGGTCTAACGGAGCGCAATCAATTGATAAAAGAGATTGCTCCCAAATTTAATCGATTGGTGGTTTTTGATCCGCGCCTTCCACATGGAGTGAATCGAGTTCGAGGGGAAATGGATCCCAAATGGGGAAGGCTCGTCATGCACGGTTGGTTTGTCCAGCCCAGACCCTTTTTTCGCGGTCCCTTATCTTCGGATGAGGTTGCGGATCGATTGGGCGGTGCTCTTCAGGCGATAAGTAAGGATCTCGTGAAGACAGAGCTCGAGGGATACGCGAGTGCTCGATTGGAGATTCGCCCCTCTGGGGTGGTGAGCTCCGTTCGATGGCTCACAAACACGCTCGTAGGAGCCAAGGGTGGCGCTCCGCATCGAGTATTGCGTCAAATGGCACGGGTCCTAGAGGCCCTCAGGTTCTCAAAGAGAAAGACGCCTTCCTCAATTACCGTTCCCTTCCGGATCGGACTTTGACCCATAGACCCAATCGTCTTAAGCTGATTGGGTCTGAAAATTGGAGGCCCTATGAATCTCGGGTTAACTGAAATTCTTTTGATTTTGGGAATTGCACTTTTATTTTTTGGCCCCAGTCGTTTACCCAGCTTGGGGAAATCGATGGGGGAAGCGATCAGGAGCTTTAAGAGGGGCTTAGAAGAGCCCGTAGCGGAAGATAAGCCGGCCACCAATAAGGGAGACACACCGCCAGAGGTCACTGTGGATGACCTCAAGACCACGAAAACTAAAGAAGAGGCATAGGCGAACTGAAAGGGTCCAAGGCGTGAGTTCAGTGAGTTCAAGAGAAGAGAGTCCCGGGTCGAAGGCGCTTTTTCCAATGGTCGTGGGTGCACTGGGTGTCGTCTTTGGCGATATTGGAACTTCGCCCCTATATGCCTTTAAGGAATGTTTCAGTCCTCACTACGGTTTAGCCCTGTCTCCGGAGAACGTCTTAGGAATTTTGTCTCTTCTCTTTTGGACCATGGTACTCGTGGTTGCCATCAAGTACATGATGTTTATTCTAGAAGCCGATAACCGAGGAGAGGGGGGAATCCTCGCTCTCATGTCATTGGCTTCCATGTCCACTCGATCATCAAAGTGGGCTCGAATAATTCTAATTCCCATGGGACTATTTGGTGCCTCGTTGTTGTATGGCGAGGGAATTATCACTCCTGCCATAAGCGTATTGTCCGCCGTGGAAGGTATTAAAATTGCGACTCCGGTTTTTGAGCATTACATTATCCCGCTCACGTTGATCATATTGGTGGTTCTCTTTCTTGTGCAGAAGCATGGGACGGGGAAAATCGGAACCTTTTTTGGGCCGGTGATTGCGGTTTGGTTTGGATCACTCGCAATTTTTGGTCTGATAGGGATTGTAGATAACCCTGCCGTATTATGGGCACTGAATCCTTATTACGCCGTTCAGTTTTTTATAATGAATGGAAAGGTTAGCTTTTTTGTACTTGGGGCTGTCGTTCTAGTGATTACAGGAAGTGAAGCTCTCTATGCCGATATGGGACACTTCGGACGGCAAGCCATCCGCTGGGCGTGGTTTTCTTTTGTGATGCCAGCACTGGTTCTCAACTATTTTGGTCAGGGCGCTCTCTTGCTCTCGCGACCAGAGGCCATAGAAAATCCCTTTTTCCTACTCGCTCCATCGCAGTTGGTTTTGCCTCTCGTTATTTTAGCGACGGCGGCGTCTGTGATTGCCTCTCAAGCATTGATCTCGGGTGTATTTTCGCTAGCCAAACAGGCCGTTCAGTTGGGCTTTTTACCCAGATTGAGAATTGTGCATACGTCTAGTCAAGAAATGGGACAGATTTATTTGCCTCTTCTCAATTGGCTTATGCTTGCTGGTGTTTTGTGGCTGGTGGTGACCTTTAAAACGTCGAGCGCATTGGCCGCTGCCTACGGTATAGCTGTCACAGGAACCATGGCGATCAGTACGCTTTTGGCCTTTGTGGTTGTCAGACGGCTTTGGCATTGGAAGTTAACGCCGGCACTGGCCTTTTTATTTATCTTTTTAACAGTTGATCTCGTCTTTTTAACAACGTGTTTATTTAAATTCTTTGAGGGTGGTTGGGTTCCTGTTTGCCTAGGATTGAGTATCTTTACGTTGATGACCACTTGGCGGACGGGTCGACGGATTCTCGTCGCGCATCTTAAAGAACGCTCAGTTCCCGTTGAACGGTTTTTGGAAGACATAAAGAAGGATCCACCTCTTGTGGTCCCAGGATCTGCAATCTACATGTCGGGCGATCCTTGGGGTGTTCCCATTCCCCTGCTGCACAATTTAAAACATAACAAGGTCATGCACGAGAGAGTTGCAATCCTCACCATAACCACACGTGAAGTGCCTCATTACAATAAGGCGGAACGAGTTAGGATCGAGCACATCACACCTAATTTTATGCGAATTTTTGCGGTCTATGGTTTTCGAGAGATGCCTAAAATTCGCGAAATTCTTGAGGCCTGTGCGGCGAAAGGCGAGGTTTTCAAAGTCGACGAGACAACCTTTGTGCTTGGCCGAGAGACCATTCTACCCTCAGACAAGCCAGGAATGTCGCTGTGGCGAGAACGGATTTTCGCCCTCATGTCTCGCAATGCACAGCGGCCTACTGCCTATTTTGATATTCCCGTAAATCAAGTGATCGAAGTCGGGATTCAGGTCGAAATCTAAGACCAGAATCCCGTTCTACTACACGCCCTTTTCTATTTTCCAGCAATGGTCACGCCATCAACAACGACCCAAGGAAAGGCCTTGGCGCCATCGTTGAGCTGCTCTGACGAAACACCGAGAATATTCTCGAATAATTTAAAAATATTTCCGGAAATCATCACCTCGGAGAGAGGCTGAGTGAGTTTTCCGTCTTCAATCAAAAAACTATTCTTTGCGACGCCAGAAAAGTCTCCATTGGCTGCTGGATATCCTCCCGAGAATCGACCGAGCCAAAGGCCTTTTCGAACCGAACCCAACATTTGTTCCCGGGGGGTCTTGCCGGGCTCAACAAATAAATTGAATCCGCTATTCTTGGCGCGCTCTAATCCAGTCTTTCGACTTCCATAGTCGTTCACCATAAAGCTCTTGAGTACGCCCTTATCTACGAGCACGGAGGCTTCGCATTTATAGCCGTCTGCGGTCACATAATCCTTCACGGCGAGCTCATTTGAAGTAGGGTTCACTTTGATGGTTAAAAGTGGTGAAGTAACAACGTGATTAAGTTTCTCTCTGAGGACGCTGGTGCCCGAGATTAGGAAATCATTTCCAAGATGAGAGAGAAATGGGCTTAAAAAATCGCCTAAGGAATCAGGTGTAAGAACCATAGGTCCTATAAACTTACCGTCAAAGGGCTCGTGATCAATTTCTTTAATTGAACTTTCAATGTTGTGACGAAATTGACCC
>JAPKGD010000154.1 GCA_026648125.1 Bdellovibrionales bacterium
TCAATGACGGAGAAGTTCGCTGGCAAGATCGCGGGCCTTGGGTACAGATGCTTAAGCCCTGCCTTTCCCTTCCTCCGCTTTACCGAGGAGAGCTTGGCATGTACGCCGCACCGACGGCAATCGGTGAAGCCGTTGAGTTATTAAAGCGCCTTGGGGCTGAAGTCATTATCGCGGTAAATGTCCTGGGTCGGGGCCGGCTCTTGAATTTGGCCCAATTGTCCGACCCTGATGAGTCTGCTATCTTCTGGCAAGAAATTCGACACAACTTTAAAGCCAATGGTTTTGCCATTGATGAATGGGTTGATGTGGACACCTCTGGATTTTTGATTAGCGACTTTGCGCGAAGACGAGACTTGGTCTCCGCAGGGGAGCGCGCTGGCCAACGAGCAGCTAAACGTTTAATAGACCGGTTTGGATTTTAAGGAGTTCATATGCGCACACCGCAAATTCATCCAAAAATATTTGCTGAGCGACGAGCAAGGCTCGCCCCACTTATTTCTAACTCCGCTTTAATACTTCCCTCTCATCCGGAGATGATCAGAAATCACGACGTGCATCACCCTTATCGACAAGACACCAATCTCTACTACCTCACAGGATTTGAAGAGCCCGAATCCATTTTGGTGTTCAGGCCGGGCAAGAAGCCCGAGACCGTCATGTTTGTTCGGGTGAGAGATGTGGAGCGTGAAACTTGGGATGGGTTTCGTTACGGTCCCGAAGGAGTTGTGAGACAATTTGGTATCGAGGCGGCATATCCAATTTCAGAATTCGAGAACATGACCAGCGACCTCCTGCTTGACGTGGATAAGGTGTATTACACGCTTTTCAAAGATCACGAATGTGACGAGCGAATGGCGAGAACTCTCCTAAGTACGAAGAGCAAGCGCCGTCGCAGTGGGCGTGGGATTCTCCCCATTTACGACAGCTATCCCCTGATTGGTGAAATGCGCGTTCGAAAAACTGATTATGAAATCGAAGTTTTGCGAAAGGCGGGACACGTATCAGGCAAAGCTCATGAAGCTGTGATGAGAGCCACTCGACCAGGTCTTAATGAACGCTACCTCCAAGGTGTGTTTATCAAAGAGATTATGAGTATGGGAGCATCGCGAGAAGGGTACGGTACAATTGTTGCCGCAGGCCCAGCGGCGACAACGTTACATTATGTTTTTAATGATCAACCTCTAAACGCGGGCGAACTCCTGCTGATCGATGCCGGCGCTGAAGTTGACTATTATACGGGCGATATCACTCGAACTTATCCGATCAGTGGAAAATTCACCGATGTTCAAGCTCGCCTGTACGGAAGGGTGTTGGAGCTTCAAAAGCACCTGATTAACATGGTTAAGCCGGGTCTACGCTATTTAGACCTTCAAGAGACGACTGTCGAAGGTCTGATCGAAATTATGATTGCAGAAAAGCTTTTGAAGGGCTCAAAGGATGAGATTAAATCCTCCGGCTCTTATAAAAAATATTACCCTCACGGAGTCAGCCATTTATTGGGGTCGGATGTCCACGATGCGGGTTTAGTCGAGGTCAACGGACAATCTCGTCCTCTAGAGTCCGGAATGTGTCTGACCATCGAACCCGGAATTTACATCCCTAGTGACGACACTTCGGCGCCCGAGGAATTAAGAGGCATTGGCATACGCATTGAGGACGATGTTTTAGTGACAGTCGATGGACACGAAGTTTTGACTTCGGCTGCACCTAAAGAAATCAACGACCTCGAGGCGATTATTGGTAAAAACTGATGTGATCAAACACTAAAAAGGAGCATCTCATGAAATCGGTTTGGACATTGGCGCTGGCTGGATTATTGGCAACTGCCGGTTTTTCTGCATTAGCCGAGGAGACAAAAACGGAGAAGGTTGAAGCGAAAAGTGAATCAGTAAAAAAAGATGATACCAAGAAGAAAGATGAAACCTCTAAGAAAGGAAAAGGAAAAATGACCTCAGTCGTAATTGAAACGTCCATGGGAAATATTGAAGTTGAGCTCGACGGGGAGAAGGCTCCAGTGACGGTTACGAATTTTCTCAAATACGTGGATGCTAAACACTATGACGGAACCATTTTTCACCGGGTGATCAAAGATTTTATGATTCAGGGCGGTGGAATGAATGAGAAAATGGATGAGAAAAAGACCAGTAACCCCATTAAAAATGAGGCAGGAAATGGCCTCAAGAATATGCGGGGAACTATCGCGATGGCGCGAACATCTGTTGTTGATTCGGCAACCGCTCAGTTTTTTATAAACGTCGTCGATAACGGCTTCTTGGATCATCGTGATGAAACGCCTCGCGGCTTTGGCTATGCAGTATTTGGTAAGGTGACTTCTGGTATGGATGTCGTAGATAAGATTCGCGCGGTGGCCACTGGAAGTAAAAATGGGATGGATGACGTTCCGAATTCTCCAGTTGTCATAAAAACCATTAAGCGCAAGTAACTTCTCGGTCAAAACAGCATCTGATGGAATTGACCCGCCCGTTGAGGCGGGTCTTTTTTTATACATTGGAGGGCAGTCAATAAGGGTGAGCTTGACTACAAAATTGGTCCAGAAAATTAGCAAAGATAGATCTGTGAAGTGAACTCTAAAGTATGTCTCTTGCAGAGGGTTTGGCTGATGGCGAATCTAAAGTTTTATATCAAACACAGTGCTTTTCCATCCGCGAAAATACTGCCAATTATTGTCACACTGCTGTTCTTTGCTCATCAAAGCCTTTGGGGCACGGAGGGTGGCGAAAAGAGCTGTATTGAATACCTTGAACCGGTTTCAGTCTTTGCGCCACACTTTAAGTACAGGGCCATGGTGGTCCCAAAGCCTAAGGTCGAAGCACCACAGTTAAGGGCCGATGATCAAAGCGTCAAATCCCGCATCAGCTGGGCCAGGCTCTTTAAAAGGGTATTTGGGATCGACGTCGAAACCTGCCGCCTGTGTGGGAGCAAGATGAAGATCATTGCCGCAATCGAAGATCCCCAAGTCATCAAGAAAATCCTTGAGCACCTAGACCTGCCAACAAAGTCGCCCATGCCCTGGCCCGCCCGAGGACCGCCATCCAGGGCCGAAGATGACTTCCAGAAATTCCCAGACTTCGACCGCATGTGATGGCCAAAACCAAAGCCCAAGGCCGAGCCCTGTCCAAACCCTGCCTAGATCAGCAAAATCTCAACTGAAAATCTGAAAAGCCTTGCCGAAATCCCTGGCCAGCCGCCAAAATCAACACCTGACCGACCCCCTCAATCCAATGCAGTAGCCTAACCTAAATGGCGCCCGGGCAAAAAACCCATATTGAATGTCTTATCCTCTGAATCCATCACAGCCGATGGAAGAGAGAAAAATAAAAGCCAGAGCAATTGAAGTTAAATGGCTACGAAGGATTGTCTTTTGTAATTCTATTTTTTTGTTCATTTGAGAATTGAAGGGTGCAACTAGCCTGCCAGATTTGATTCACGATTTGAGACGGCGTGCTGGCGAAGAGCCCAAAACCAGCCAGGAGGGATTGGCTCATAATGATATGGTGTATAGGCATTGGTGAGCTGTCGAAAAGCCGGATGTATTTATAAAAATTTAAATGAAAACCATCGACGTTGCTCAGCGATGGTGAGCATGCGCTGTTCGGTCTCAAAATTTCGATCCCCATGTGGCGACCCAGCGACCACGAGGCGAAGTTCATTTGCGCTCTCCAGAAGAGGGAGATCGCCTTCCGTATTTCCGGCCGCAAAGAAAGGAGTTTGCCCATTGGTTCGAGCTAGAAGTCCATCCACTTTGCCTCGGCGATAAGTTATTGGGCCATGTTGGTGTTCGGTTATGATGCCATTATCAACCCGAGTTTCGATCCCAATGACTTGCTCAGGGCTCAGACCGACAAGGTGAGCGCCGGGTTCCACAGCCCATTTGATGGAAGCAGTGACTATAAAGACCTCTACTTCTAATTCAAGCAACAGAGAGATGATGTCTTTGACTTCAGAAAAGACGGGAACGGGAGTCATTTCATCCACGGCGGCCTTCGCCCATGCCCGCACTTGCTCGAGGGGAAGGCCCGAATTGATCTGCGCCAGCCAAAGATATGCGACTTCATGGGATTGTTCGACCTTAAGATTTTGATAATGAGTCCAAGGGTCAGGAGGAAGATTGGGCAAAAGACCGTTTCGAATCTGATAATGAAAAAGTGCTTCACCCAAATCAGTATTCCAAAGGGTTCCATCTGCATCAAAAGCCGCCACGGGCCTAATTTGTCGAGATCGAGCTTCTCGAATTGCGTTTTTAAGCTGAAGGACTAGCTCCGAGGGCATTGTTTTCATAAAATGGGCCCCAGTATCACTGCCTCTCCTTGCAAAAGCAATATCTGGCTGAAGTAGCCAGGGCCGGGGAAACTTGGTAAATCACTAGAAGTATGGGAAGTGAAATGGATTTGCGAATTCTGCAATTGGCTGATCTCGAAGCCGTGAAGGCCTTTGGTGAGCGCCGGCTTAAAAGCCAAATATCTGATGCATTTGACTTTGAAATGCAGTCTTGGACAGCGAGGTGGCGAGAAGAGTCGCTTCGACATTATCTTCCATTAGGGTGGAGTTTTGGGGCATTTGATTCTAACGGAGACCTCCAAGGTGTCGCTCTCGCTCAGCCCTTTATTTTCTTTCGAGGTTTAACCCAAACTTTGTGGGTGGAATATTTCGACTTCCAAGTGGAAGAAGCGGGCTCGGCACTTCTTGAAACCGTCTATCGGTGGGGACGTGACAAACATATTCAGTCGGTCATCGTTGAAGACGGAGCTAGGGCCGACCAGTTGGCGCGAGCGTTTTCAGGAAAGCTGAATGCGGCGGGTTGGTACGAAATTCCCACCACAAGGATGAAGACATGAATTCGCTTTCCGCCCGTCAACGTGCTGAAGCTTTAAGGGCTCTTGAACAAGAAGAATTTGATTTAGTCATAATCGGTGGCGGAATCAATGGTGCTGGTGTCGCTCGGGACGCGGCTTCTCGTGGCATGAGAGTCGCTCTGATTGAGGGAAGAGATTACGCCTGTGGTACAAGTTCAAAATCAAGCAAACTTGTGCACGGAGGAATTCGTTATCTAGAAAATTTGGAGTTTGGATTGGTCTTTGAGGCACTGAGTGAGCGCCGGCTTCTTTTTCAAATGGCGCCCCATCTTGTTCACCCCTTGCGATTTGTCATTCCCGTATACAAAGGTGGTCGAGTTCCCGCCTGGAAACTCGGCTTGGGTATGTTTCTCTATGATGCTTTGGCACTTTTTGAAACCCCAGAGCCAGCTGAGCGTCTAAGTCCCGATCAAGTTGCGGATCATCTGCCCCAGCTTCAACAGCAAGATCTTCAGGCGGCCTTTGCCTACTCTGATGCCTATATGGATGACGATCGACTTGTGATTGAAACTCTCCGCTCCGCAGTCCAAATGGGTGCCGTCTGTGTCAATTATGTGAGAGCGGATGGTGCTGAAAGCTGCGGCGAGCGATTGTGTGCAGTAAAAGCCGTCGATACCTTAACCAACAAAGAACTTAAGATTAAAGGCCGTCATTTTGTGAGCACGGTGGGGCCGTGGACGGACC
>JAPKGD010000155.1 GCA_026648125.1 Bdellovibrionales bacterium
TAGAAGTCGAAACCCCCGTGCTTCAACCTCTTTATGGCGGAGCTGCGGCTCATCCCTTTGTTACTCATCATCGCGCTTTGGATATGAAACTTTACCTCAAGGTTTCTCCCGAGCTTTATTTAAAGCGTTTGGTGGTTGGTGGATTTGAGAAGGTTTACGAAGTTTCTAAAAACTTTCGTAACGAAGGAATTGATCGAAGCCACAATCCTGAATTCACCATGCTTGAGTGGTATGAGGCCTATACCGATTACGAATACCAGATGAAGCAGTTTGAAGACCTGGTTTCACATGTCTGCATAAAGGTGAAGGGTTCTACTAAAATCACTTATCAAGACAAAGAACTCGATTTCACCACGCCATGGCGCCGACTCAGTGTTTATGATGGCATTAAGGAGTACGGCGGTTTTGATGTGACAAAGATGACTGAGGACGAGCTCTTTAAAAAAGTCAAAGAGATCGGCTCCAATCTTGAAAAGCCGCTCTCTCACGGTGAAATGGTGATGGAGGCTTTTGATCTCACGGTTGAACATCATCTTTGGAACCCGACGTTTATTGTGGATTTTCCAGTGGAGATATCTCCACTCACCAAAAAGCATCGAAGCAAAAAGGGTTTGGTTGAGAGATTTGAACCCATTTGCGCAGGGATGGAAATTGGCAACGCCTACACAGAGTTGAACGATCCCGAAGACCAGCGCTCGCGCCTTGAAGAGCAAGAAAAGAAGCGAGTCATCGACGAAGAAGCTCACCCCATGGACGAAGATTTTGTTCATGCGATTGAAGTGGGAATGCCTCCAACGGGTGGTGTGGGTATTGGTATTGATCGCATTGTGATTTTGCTGACCGATCAACCCAGCATTCGCGATATTTTGTTGTTCCCGACGATGAAGCCACACAAAGGCTAAAACCATGAAGTTCGCTTTGCGCTCAATTGCTCTCGTTCTCACTTTGTTGACCTTAGCGTGCCAGACCACGCCAACCAAGGTGCAGGAGCAGGCGGAGCCCAATTGGTCGTTACTTCAAAAAAATGCCGTTGAACCTATCGAAATAGATGAGCGAACGGTCTTGGTGGATGCGCGCTCGGCTTTTGATTATTCGCTCTCACATATTCCGAGTGCGATCAATTTGCCGTGGGAAGAATTTGCCCAACCTAAAAATCGAGCACCGGGTTTGGTGACGGCCGATGTTGGCGGTCTGATCAAGCAATTAGCTCTTAAGGGACTTTCTCCTGAAGTTCGAGTCATTGTGGTTGGAAACGGTCTTAAGGGGCAAGGTGAAGAGGGAAGGGTGGCTTGGTCACTTCTTCATCTCGGATTTCGTGATGTTCAAGTGGCGAACATTGAGCAGTTTCATTTTGGTTGGACTCAAGTTGAGGCGCCGCCTCGAGAGAACCGGCCCGAGTGGCAGGCCAATGTGCGATCGCAAATGGTGGCGGGCAAAGATGAGGTGATGAGAATCGCCACGCAGAAACTTGGCCCCGGAGAGAGGCTGAGTGCGCGAATTCTCGATGTGCGCTCACGGCAAGAATACTTTGCCAAAACGCCAAAGGGTGAAGGTTATGTGACACCTGACCTCAATGCCATTCACATTCCGTGGGAGCAATTCTTTACCAACGAGGGTCGACCTAAGCGGGATATGAAAAACCAATTGCTCTCAATGGGGTGGCAACCGAACGATCGCATTGTGGTCATTAGCAACAAGGGGCTTCGCTCAGGGGCTGTGGCCTTTTCACTGATGAGCATCGGATTTCGTAATGTGGCCAACGCCACGGGTGGCTATGTGGAACTCACCACCCACAAAAAGAAGGGCCCAAAGCTCCGCCCCCTCGGCAAATAAAAGGTACCTGGTTGTTTTTTGGCCCGCAGTGCATCGAAACGAAGATGCGATCGTGTCTTGCGACGTGGTGGCAATGCCCCTTAAAAGCGGCGGTGAGCCAAGCCGGTGGCATTTTCCAGTGCGGTGTCGCTTTGCGACCGAGGGATTAAATGATGGTCAGTTTGGCTCTGGGATGGGGCTTGGTCGGAAGACCCAAGTTCACCTGGTAATCCCGACAATTCTATTAAATTTCATAAGTTAGAGAATCTTTGCGGGGCCACCTTGGCCTGGACCGGATGTTGCAGTTTGCCCGAGCTCAACAAAAAGTTACCCATTGCAGGGAGTTTAAGAAATGCAATTTTCTGGCAAATTTAATCTGGTGATTTTACTGACGGTGAGCTTAGTGGGCTCCTCCCTAAATGCAGACGCTCCAGATTTAAGTAGCGAGCGCGGTCGGTTTAATTACGTGGCTAAAAGCCAGCTCGCTCGGTCGCCGGAAAAGGCCCAGCAAGCCATGTATGTATTTGGAAAGCTCGCCCAGGCGAATGAATCTTACAAAAAGTACATCGCAGATATGCCGCCGCATTTAGTGTCAGATTCTGTAAGTAGTGCAGCTGGATATGAGCGATATATGGGTGGAAGGATGGCGTATGCTCAAAGTGAGATCGAGGGGCCTTCAGTGGCAATCGACGTTCTTGAAGCGGGAGTGGCGGCTTTTGGTGGGCCAATTGGCGTTGGGGTCGCTTTTGGATCCTTCACTGCGCGGCGATTGGGGCGATGGGATATTGAGGAAAAGCTTAAGAGGCAAGATCCAAACTCTGCATCTGCGATGCTTGATCTCGCTGACGAACTTGTTCGTACTGGAGACCCAAAGGATCAAGTGATGGGGCGAATGATTCGGCAGGAGGTTGGAGCAATACTTCAACTGCCAGATGACCTAAAAAAGCACCCAGATGTCGTTGTTATGCAGAAAGTTCAAAGATCTGAACAGGAGATAAAAGCCTACTTAGAGGAACAAACCAGAGCAGAAGGCGAAAAGCAAAAAGTCCTTTTAGCTGAATTGAAAGACATAAGCGACAGGATGCAGGCCATTGAGAAAGATAAGGCACTTGCGAAAGAGAAAGAAGATCTCAATCGCGAGTTTCGGCGAAAGATGTCTGACTATCAGGGCAGTGTCTCCATCTTGGCCTTTGGAATTGAGAATCTGGGCGGAAATCCTGTAGCTGCTGAGGGTGTGCGCCGTCTCGGCGGCGCCGTTTTAAGTGTGATGCAGGCCTCTCACGCGCGTAAAGAAGGAGAAATTGGCGATATAGCCATGATGGCCACTTGTCTTAACGCCTTTACGGCGATTGCTACAATTTCGAGTTTAGGTCAGCCCAGTGAAGGGCAAATTATGATGGGTATGATTGCTGAATTGCGGGCTCAGATTAGTGAGCTACGTGAGGTTGTGGTAGAGGGGTTTGCGCGACTGGATAGGACTTTGGCTGAAAATTTTGAACAAGTCTTCGTTCGTCTCAATGCTATAGAACTTCAAGGCCGAGATATACTTGAGCAGATTGTTGATTTTCGTCGCGATGTAGATTTAAAGCTCACTGTCATTGACGAAAGATTACAGAAAAGCATGAAGGATGAGCACGCGAAGAAGCTTGAGAAATGCTTTGGCAACGATTTAGAAAAGCCTCGCGCTGTGCGAAGTGTATCTTTGAATGGATTTGAAGTCTGTTTGCGTGAAGTGAAATATCGCGCGTTGCAATCGGGAGGCTGGACCGCTTCTGAGCTCAGGAGTAAGGGTGATTTCAACAAATTTAGAATGGTTGATCTAAATAATCCTTATGATGAATTTCTCCCTAACTTTGTTAACTTTCGAAATAGTTTTGTGGATCACTCTGGCGCCAAGAAAAATATTGGAAAAAAAAGCGACGTACTGATTTTGCCTACAGAACTAGTTAAGCTTTCCCAATTTCGCTCTGAGGTTGCTAATTATCTTAAACTCCTTGAGCTCTACCCGTATTTTACCCGACAGCTCGCCCGCGATGTGGGGCGAACACCAATCTCTGATCTCGAAAAACTAAATATTAGGGCAAGGGATTATCAGCGTTTGTATCAAGGTCTATTGATTGACTCCGGCAAGACGAGTTTGAACATGGATGTTATTGGTGCCATGATCAAAGAATACGCTACACGTGCAAAGGACTTTGCTTTTGCGGTTGAGCAACGGGCTAAAAATCCCCCAAAGAAAGAAATCAAATACCACCCAGGCCTCGCAGCAAGTGATCAGTCCTACACGGGACTTCCCCTTCTTGGAGCGACTGCGGCAATTCCCTTGTGTGAAGGGAAATCGGTTTATGGGTTTTCTGCAAAAGCCACTGATGTGGCACTCAACACTGGAGGCTTCAGCGCATTGCCGCTGAGAAACGGAGGCTTTTTTGGGAGGTTTTCGAAGATCCTTCCGCCGGCAAATTTCAATTCGCTTGTCCCATCTGCTGTGGCGTTTGCACAAGCTTTTAAATACGGTTTGGTTGAGGCATGCTTTTCTAAGGTGGAGATTACCGATATTAAGAACATGGAGATCTTGGCCCACGGTGACCGAAAATACGAGCTCCATTACGAAGTGGTGCTAAATATCCTTTACAAGCCAACAGTTGAATTCAAAGGCGGAGAGATAACGGCTCTGAAAAAACCAGTCAAAGCGCAAGAAGTGCGACGGCTGACCTTCAAGGGTAGAATCCTTGCAAACAAAGTCAAGGTCCTACCCACAGGAATTGCGGCTTATAGTGCAGGCTTAGCCCATGCTCTTTGGTATGGCGCCACAATTGATAACTCCAATTCTCCCGGCCAGATATACTGCAAGCATCCAAAAACCGCGTCGTATTGTAGTTTAAAGGTCAAAGGCATCGTTGAGGATCTCAATAAGGGAGCTGGGTATGCAATCACTGATGATCAATCGGTTAAAAATAACCTGCAGAAGTGGAATAGTGAAATCACTCGGATGATTAAAACTCAACACTTTTCTCAAGATCCCGATGGAGGTTTCCGTCATTGGGAGCGCCTACAAGATACCGAGCTCAAAGCCATGGGGCGGGTAGAAGAGCCCCTTAGCTACTTAACTAAGATGACTTTTGTTTCTTTGGCTTCTGAATTTGACAAGTTATTCTTTGATGCTTTGGTGGGAGATAGTGGCCTCTTTCTGAGTGGGGAGCAAATCGCGCGTATGGTCTTCGAAAAAGGTGAGTCTGCTGATTCAATATCCAAAAAAATTGACGAGCGGGCTAGGGCCTTGGGTCAAAAATATCAGACATTGAATGAGAACAAGAAGCGGTTAAGCAAAGTCTTCGGAGTCCAAGATCTCTTAACCCCAATTATTGGCCAACTTGAAGGTGAGATCGATCGCTTACAGCGGCGATAATAGCTATTGAACCAGCCCTAAAACGTCACCGCTGACCAGAATTCTGGCAGCGGGGGCGGGGGTAAGGCATCGAAATCCCAAACCTTTTTGGAGCTCAGGGCGGGCATAATCCTTGCTCCTGAAAAGCTCCATGGCGCGAGATAAACGACCCCTCAATTCGAACGAGTCATCAGCTATGAGTTGGGCACCCTTTGCCATAGGCCTAAGCTCATTTTTGAGCATGGGGGTCGCCGGTGTCGTGCAAGACAAAGAAGTGAAATCCTCTCCGCAAACGATCATTAAACCCGCACAAAAGACTCAAATAGGCCAAAAGTAAATTGGGGAGAGAT
>JAPKGD010000156.1 GCA_026648125.1 Bdellovibrionales bacterium
TCCATATCGCGCAGGTTGCGTTCGGCCTGGGTCGCCACGTCTCGATAGGGAAATGTCTTTAAGACCGTACGATAGATCTGAACTGCTTCTTCATACCGGCTACGCGATTCAAAAATGTTCCCCAGGCGAATGAGTGCAAATCCAGTCAGCTCCGACTCAGGGAACAATCGAACCATTTGTTGAATAGTCTCTGTGGAGCTTTCAATGTCCCCTTGTTGAAATTGTCCTTCCGCGAGGAGAAAGTGGGACTCAACAGCTTGAGGAGCATAGCCATAATTATCAATTAATTTCTTAAACAAGCGATTTGACCGCTCAAATTGCTTCTCTCTAAATAAAGTCTTTCCAGTCTCGAAGAGAGTGGTTACCACAAGCTGGTTTAAGGATTCGTTGCGACTTTGAAAGGATAGAGAAGCCAGGTTTCTAATGGGATAGGATTTCTCCTTTTGATTAAACTCCTTGAGTGCGGACGGAAGGACCGTCGCAACATGAGCTTTTATTTCAATAGCCTGCTCCGCCATTAACAAGGTCCGCATCTTCTCGCGGGCCAATTGGTCTTCAAGCTGTTTCATCTCAAAGGCCATTTCTGGAACTTCGTTATACCGGCTGCGCACAAACCAATAGGCTTGAACAAAAACGAAGCTCAAAATGCAGGCAAAAAAAGCCAAAGCCGCGCGAACCATCACCCTTCTTTTCGGCTAATGATTCAAAATTTTTAAGGAAATTGGACCAGTTAGAGCAAAGATGTTTCAATCCGAGATCACATAGCCTCGGGAACCTGGATATTGAGCAGCCCCAGGCCCTGACTTAAGACCTGCTGGGTGGCCGCCACGAGCACCATTCTCGACTCTACGAGTCCTTCTTCCTCGCCCAAGATTCTATGTTTGCTATAAAAATGATTAAACAGGCGGCATATTTCGAGCAAATGGGTGGCCACTAAATGGGGCTTAAAATGATCAAAGGCAGTGGAAACTGTATCTGAAAACGAGAGCATCGACCGAATCAGTTCAGATTCTTCTAGAGTGGTAAGGTCCACTTTCATTTTAGTAGCTATTGGTCGGTTATATTTCTTAATTAGACTTTGGCAACGGACAGCGCAGTACTGGACATAGGGTCCACTATCACCTTCAAAATCCAATATTCGTTCCCAATCGAAATCAACATTCTTGACTCGATCATTCATCAAATCGTTAAAAATAATCGCACCCACCCCAACTTGCTCCGCCACTTTTTCCTTATCCTGCAAGCTCGGATTTTTTTGCTCGATAATTTCTTTCACCATAGAAATGGCCTTGCTCAATACGTCATCGAGCAAAATGACATTCCCCTTTCGAGAGGACATTTTTCCAATATCCTTAAAACGATACATTCCAAAACTAACATGGTGGCAGGTCTCCCACCAACTGTAGCCCAACCGCTTTAGAACTGAAAAAACCTGCCTAAAATGGAGGGTTTGCTCAGCACCCACAACGTAAAGGTTTAAATCTGCCTTCAAATCCTCTCGTCGGTAGATCGCTGAGGCCAAGTCTCGAGTGGCATAAAGAGAAGCCCCATCGGTCTTACGAATAAGACATGGAGCCATTCCTTCGTCATCTAGGCGCACCACCATAGCCCCATCGCTCTCAACCAAAAGACCTTTGTCTTCAAGACGTTGCTCTACATCCCTTAAGCGATCGTTATAAAAGGACTCCCCCCGCACAAGATCGTGCTGAACACCAAGAAGCCCCCAAAGTTTGGAGTATTCCTTGAGAGAAATCTCCACCACCATTTTCCAAATTTTGGTGATTTCGGGGTCTCCATTTTCAAGCTTCACAAAAGTCTCGGCACCCTTGCGAGCCAAATCAGCATCGGTCTCCGCGGCCTGATGAAAACGAACGTAGAGTTGAAAGAGGGACTCAAATGGCTTTTCTACAAAGGGATATTCACTCCCCCAATTCTGGTAAGCCCAAGCCAAATTGCCAAACTGAACCCCCCAGTCACCCAAGTGATTAAGACCGATCACTTTGTAGCCTTGAGACTTAGCCAGGTTCACAATGGACTGACCAATGACAGTGGCCCGCAGGTGACCTACATGCATGGGCTTTGCGACATTAGGTGAAGAAAAATCGATCACCATGGTCTTACCAGCACCTCGAGAAGAAAACGCAAACCGCCCCGCCTCACTCTTTAGGGTTTCGACAAGGAGATCCTGGACCACTCGGGGTGAAAAATGAAAATTTACGAAACCCGCGAGGGCCTCAACTTTATCAATCCCAAACTCCGATGCCCGAGAGGCCAGCTGAGCCGCCAACTCCTGAGCCACCAAAGGAGGTGCCTTCTTCTTCTCTTTAGCCAAAACAAACACGGGCAGAGCTAAATGACCATGCCCCGGCCGCTTAGGCGCCTCTATAGGCCCGGGCAAACCGGGAAAATCAATTCCAGAAATTTTAAGTAAATCAACCACCTGACTCTTTAATGTGCCTAACATAGTTTATCTTCCTAACAAGGTTTGAGACCAAATTGTACTGAAAAGCTTAACCATTTGGATACCCTAACTTGACGACAGATAGCGACTGCCACTAATCCGACCCGCCCGTAAACCCTAGGAACGAATTAATGCCGATTGACTAAGGCTGAGCTTATTCAAAGACTCTCCAATCAAGCAAATGCATCAAAAAGTCTCAAAGATTTCTCAGTGCCGCTCTTTCGACCAGGAAAAGAGTTTAAAAAATTGTGACTGAGGACAAATGATCAAAACAAAGAGAGACTCTTCGCATCCTTTGAAAGCAGACGAATGTTATTCAAAAGAGCCTGGGATTCTTTAGAACTCATACCCCCAGAGGCCATCCTCCTGAGCTCTTTGACTCCGTCGCTCAACCGAAGCCAAAGCTGGGGTTGAACCAGCGACCTTGGATTCTCAACATTTATGCCCTGAAAGTGCTCCGAAACAAACGCCTTGAACTGATCGGTTGAGCCCCCTTTTCCTCGCCGCGAGTCAATGGCCTCAGCTAATTTGACCAGCTCTGAGGTGGCTCTTAGCAATCGCCGTCTTTCCCTTTGAAATGGCAAGGAAATCAGCTTTTTGTGCCGCTCAATTTTCTTCTTAAAACTGGCATCATTTGCTCCAAGACGAAAGCGAATCTGGTCTGAGAAATTCTCAAGCTCTGCTTCTGCAGAATAAACTCCCTCACCCAAAGACAATCGGGATAGACTCAGTCTAAACTTGGAATCAGGACTACGCCGCACACGAAGCACCTTATAAACACTGACCGCATCGAGGACCATTCCAGCCTCTCCCACGACTTTTAAATTGATAGAAAAGTGATGGGATGCGTCTGTCGAAAATTCGATCGCTGGATCAGCTCCGCCCTCAAACTTCATTGAAAGTCGAGTGGGAGGAATCCGAGGAAGCTCGGGTTTAGGTGGTTCCGGGGGCGGAGGGGACTTTGCAACCTCCTTTGCAACTTCATCTTTAGATACGACTTCCGCCCTTCCAATCGTCGGCTTCTTTCCATCCGCATCCTTTTCCAATGCGGGCGAAGACGCCACCTTGGGGACAAATCTCTCCAATCCCACTTGCGTCAATAACTCTACCCTTTGGTGCCAAAGAGCCGCGGCGACTCCAACTACAAATAAAATGATAGCGACCGGCAAAAATCTAAAACCAGTTTTGATGTTAATTTTGAACTTGGATTTCGACTTCGCTTTGCGATTTCGTTCTTTGACTTGAAGAGTTCCTCTTAAAGCTTTCGTGGTCGTGGGCTGATGCGGCGTTCGGGGGATTTTTCTCACCGCGACGGAGGAACCCTTCGGAACTTTGGTTAAATCAACCGCGACAGCCTCAGGAGGAGCACTTTCCTCAAGAACCTCCACCTTGGCCTGCTGACGTAGAACATGACTGAGAGCTTCTTCTCCTGAAACTTCATCAATGTCCACATCCTGGGGCATGACGGGCGATTGATATCCCACTGGAGGAGGATTAAAAATTTCAAGGGTCGAGATTCGACTCCATTTGTCTCGCCCCTCTTGCCAAATGAAATCTCTGTACTGAACTTCACCCTGAGCCAAAAGGTCTTTGACTTGGTCTGTTGAAAAGGGACCTCTCTGGATATACGCAACCCCTTTTTCACCTGGGCGTTTAGTCAATACGACCCAGGAATCTAAAAAATTCGCCTTGATGTTTTGCTTAAATAATTTGCTGAATTCCTGTCTTTGATAGATCGGCTGCCATTTTTCTGCACCCTCTTTATAAATTAGATCGAACGGACTTAAATTACCTTTTGCGATGGCCTCTTTGATTTCGGCTTCACCCTGAGGCCCTTTCGCCTTGCCATCTTGAAGTGTAAAATACCAATCGGGTTGGTTCACCGGCGACCCCACGCCTGAGACTTCTTCCACTTTGCTTCCAGCCAAGTGCGATGTTGATTACGAAACTCCTTTTTTAGCGGATCTCGTTTCATCTCCTCGAGTAAATCATTTAGTGTAAGACGGCCTATCCTGTATAAGGAATAAAGTCTTTCCCCGTGAATTGAACCCACAATACGGGCCGCCTCCAAAAACACTTCCGGCCTTCGAGGGCGAAAACGGGGTCGGCGACCTCCCCCTTCCACTTCGCTGAGTCTTTGAGCGAGCGCAACCCGAACGGCCTCCGGGTTTCGCGGTTTAGACTCCGTCAATGTGTCGCTTTTGCGCTTATGATTGACCACTTTCGAACAAAAAAAGCCCACCGCCTCCCGCCAAATCTGCGCCTCAAAGTCTTTTGGAAAATTCCAAGTCGCACGATTGAGCCCACATAGTTTCGCGTGCAAATATTGACCTGCCAAATGAGCCGCATGGTTAATTGATGGGCGGGCCAAAAAAAGAAACCCACTCGCTGGAAGATGAAAGCTTTGATCATTACGGATGAGGTCGTGGGCATACCGCCGATCTCCACGAGACACTTTCCCCAAAACCGCCAGCCAACTCTCTTCGACTTCTGGACTCACGACTGTCAAATCGTCGTATTCAAGCGTAATGCGAAACTCTTCACATAAGAAGGCGACGAGAGACGAAACAAAATCTGTATAATCAGCCTCATCTCCCTCCAAATTCCGGTCAAAAGAATTCTCCAAAAACATCAGATAACTCTGCCATTTCACCCAAGGCGGAGAAGAAAGCACACAATAGCGTCCATTTGCGGATTTCATAACTTCCGCAGTATGCTCTCGCCGCCTTTTGGCCAAACGAAAATAAAGATGCTCCGAATTTTGCAGAATTGTAATCAACTTCCCTTGGTGGTCGGCCATAGTTCGTCGGACCAACAATGGGAGGTGTCTCTCGGCCAAATGTAGATCGCCGACGATAACATAAATCAATGCCTGTGGATGTTTGCGATGCCAGCCCTCAATGATTCGCGCAGCGAACTCATCTCGGCGACGCAGCTCTTTCCAAGGCCTTGGACCTTTTGGGCTTATGCCCACCAATCTAAATTTCCTTGTTCGTGCCAAGTCGAAAAGTGGACGATAGTTCG
>JAPKGD010000157.1 GCA_026648125.1 Bdellovibrionales bacterium
CTGATAGTTTTCAGATAGAAAGCGCTCACTCATCATGCTTCTATACGGCGGTAAGACTCGCAAAATAATGCTAAAAAACGTGGCCTGCCATCTATAAATAAAATTAAACCACCACATGAAATCCACCAAAGACTTCACTTCAGTCAAATTCTGATTCGCAATACTCGAATGAATTTGCTCACTCCAAAAGTCTGCGCCTTCCGGGGTTAATCCCTGAGCTTGAAATATCTTGTTAATCAAATCGGGTGAATATTGAATTTCTTTGAACCCGGAGCCATAAGCCAATGTCAAAGTTTGGGTGAGGTAGTTCCCAAAAATGTGGTCATTGAATTCAGCACCTACAAACACACTTTTTCCATCCAAAACGCTGACGATTTTCTCTGCACTTTCCAGGCGAAACTGTGGACGAATATACTTTCGATAGAATTCTGGGTTCTCCGCAATACTCCGAGGCGTCATATAAATTCTGATTCGGTCTTTAACTTCGGAAGGCGCCAGATTTCTTAAAAAGGAAACTACTACCAAGGTCGAGTCAATTCCCCCTGAATAGAATAGACTTATGAGCTTACCGTTTGAATCCTGGCGCTTTAATAGTTCTATTGCCCTCTCGTCGCAAAGATCTCGATACGCCTTTTTAAAATTTTCTACTGTCTGCGGAAGTTGACATAGGCCGGAGACTTCAATTCGAAAGGGCGACGGTATCTTTGAGGTTCGATCCACGAATAGACTGTTCTCACCGATAATTCTCGAAATTTGACACCAGATCTTGACGTCTTTTGATCGTGATTCGGAGCGAGTCAATTCCTTAAAGTGAGCTGCATATAAGCGCTTTTCAAACATGGGAATTCTTGAAAACTTCCGTCTGAATTTTCAGTCGAATATCTTTGAGATCATCTGGCTTGGATCGGCAAATAATCTCCAAATATTTCTGATAGATCGCAAAATTTCGAATGCGGATGAGCCGAGCACTTTCGACCTTCATTCTCAACTCTTGCACACAGACTTCAGGACTCAACTCCAGAATACTAGCGTACTCAACGATTGCTGGCGAAAAATCCCCACCAGAATTCTTGTACTTAGATAGTTCTGTCTCTAGATCGGCATAGACCTCTGCTGGCACTCCAAGAGTCAGGGTGTCTCGGGCTGCCTCACAGATGATCTGTAGATCTCTAAGAGCTAACCCCTTTTCCTGAGCGAGCTGGCGTCTTTGCAGAAATTCCTCTGTGATAAGTGCCGGATCCATCGGCCGAAAAATTCTATCTATGGGCGAGAGCTGTAGAAAATCATCTTCAAAATTGAACTGCCCAAGCTCGGGCGAAAGGTCTAAGGAAATCGAGAATGGTAGGGTATCAAGGACTGCCGCCAAAAGGCCTGTTAATATCTCCCTTAATCTCGTGGAATAGAGAACTCCTCCCGTGTGCAAATCTAAAAGCAACAACGTATTATTCATCTCAAGAATGATTATTGAGCTGGCCTCATTGTGTCAAGTTGAATCCATGGAGGACATGTGATAGTCTATTGGAGTGATTGATAGAACCTTTCTCTTTAGTCGCATGTTAAAGCTCGTCCATCTGACGATTCTTATTTCATTTCTTTCTCAGGCATCCATCTACCACCGAGCAGATTTTCTTTATATCTCTCTCATCTTGGGTGTTCTTGCGATTGTCTTCGGGGTAAACGTTGTGGCCCACCGATATATCGGGCATGAAAGCTTTCAGGCATCTGGACCAATCACATGTATTCTATTGGGCTGGTTTAGCTACCTTGGGTTAGATTCGCCAATTTTCTACAACCAATTGCACCAAAGACATCATTTTAATTCAGACAGACTCGGTGACCCTCACTCGCCTCATCAAAGATCTGCTTGGCTACTCCCTCTCCGAATTTTCTTTTTAAAATTTCCACCCGTGCCCATTCATTTTCGAATTTTGAAGCGCCAGCTTCGCCGCCCTTATTTTAAATTTTTCCATAGGTGGCGTTATGGAATACCGTTTTTGGCCATGTTCCTTCTGGCAAGTTTGGGATCACTGAGCGCGGTATTTTATTTTATGACGGTTCCTTCGCTATTTGCGCTTTTCGGCCAGCTCATGCAGGTGTTTTTGGGTCATGCAAGCCGGTTGAATTCTCAATCAACACAAGATCGAAGTTCGGACTCAGTTTTGATGAATCTTTTGACCCTTGGAGAAGGACTACACCATAGTCACCATATTCACCCGCGCCGAATATTTCAAAAAATGGACAATCCATTGCTTTTTGATTTCACCGGATGGTTGATCTTAAAGATTCCGTTCTTCCAAAAAGACTCTAAAATTTAGGACTAATTTTTCCCTCATCTTCGCCGAGCAATAATTTGGACTTATGTATAGCTCTTCGTATAGCAACTGGTATTGCAATTGAATTATTGGCCAGGAAACTCTGGTAAAGAGGCCACTCTACGGGCTGATTTGGTTCCACAATTTTTTCCGTAAAGAAGTGATAATTTTTAAGACCTTCAACGAGGTGGTTTAAAATATTTTTGCGCTTCCAAATTCTCTCATAGGCTCCTTTATATTCAATCGCATACCAAAACTCCCTATAGCCTCGTGCTTCAAGGTCCATTAAAAAGGATCCAAAGAGTTGGGAAAAACCCACTTTAAAAGCCCTGTAATCCAAAAGATCCCGAGATTTAAAATTTAGTATGGTGTAACAGGGATATGACGTCCATGTGCGAATCCCCGCAGTCAATACGAGCCGCTTCGACTCATCAAAAAATCCATATATTTCATTGAGTTCGTCTTCGAAGCATTTTTCCACATAGGATTTGCGATCTAGAACAGGAGGCTGCCCCCACACCGGCTTACTATGGGTCCAACAGTCTAGGACGATCTCCATGTCCTCGCGAGTCAGCTTTTTTACCATTGAACATTACCTGCCATACAATAGTCATCATAGTTTGAGCGAATAATGTCAATTATGGGCAAGGCACCCCTAGGTGTTCACAGATCCGAAACCGACTCTAAGGCCATTTAGAGACATCAGATTTCAACCCGGCCGATTAATTTGAACTCTCTCATTGACTCCTTTCTCAAGAAATTCTTAGCTCACTCTATGCAATGGGCGAGTTTAATTGCCGTCATTCTCATCGCTGCACCCAGCATTTGCAGGGCCGACTCATCTGACCTTGTTCGCATCGAGAAGTTGACGAGCATGCCTGAAGACATCGCTGAACTGGAGGCTTTTACAAAGGACAAGCCCACCGACTCGACTGAAATTAGAATACTTCGCAAGAATCTGAGGGATTCATTCGGATCGTATAAAGGAATGCTCGAATCTCTACGAGCAAAGTATGGCGCTTGGATTGATAGCGAAAAAGCCGCAAAGCGCATAAGGGAGGAGCTCGATCTCGCAGAGAAGAAAAGTCTCCCCAAAATTCTAGCGATATATCTCCAGCTTGGGCTCGCTGAGGTAAAGGCCTTTTACCATGCCCCAAAGGGATCAAAGGGGCAGCTATCTGAAATGATTGATGACCAAAGAATCCAAGGTTTTGAAATGATACTTCAGAATGGCGCAGGTGAGATACAGAAGCGGGAACTTATTCAACAGATAGAATCGACTTCTGGATCAAATTCTTCACAGTAACCTTCATTGGAACCAGGTCCTATTTGCGGACGCGCCTTCCCATGACCCCATGAGAGATATCCACAGAAGAAAAAATCAGACTTAGCCTCACGCCCAAATACTTCGTTCAAAAATACTTCAAGCCTATGTCTATTTGTGCAAACACAAGCTGAAACAAGATCTCTGAGTGCCTAGGTCATTATTCCCGGCACGTGTGTGCGCCGCGTCCGCAAATAGGACCTGGTTCCAAATTGAATTGTGGTTCCAAATTGAATTGGCGAGCCCGGGTTCGCGAGGGCCGTCAGATCTACTGTTAGACAAACCTGTCGAAATTACCACGGGACCAGATTAGACCGTAGGCCTTACAGACACTGACGTTATAAGAATGAGGTGCTTAGCATTTTTTATCGCGAGACAGCTCAAGTTAATCTCCGATTCAATATAAATAGATATAGAGTTTCACTACCTTAAATTAGGACAACACTCAGCCGGAATATATTTTGAGCAGGAGCCGACGCCAAAGGTCGTCGAATTTAAGAAGCCACGAAGTCTAACGAGCTGGTTGGATTCTTTATCCTCTGGCTCAAGGTAGGAAATAAGTTGCCTCGCTATAAAGTGCAAATTCTCATAGCGAGGAACCGAGGTTGGGCCCACTTCAACAAATTTGTGAATGGACATGTAGAGATTTAAGACCCATTCATCGCTAACCAATCCAGGCGTACAGAATTCATTCTTTCCCAGGCGCGCGGCTTTTTCCAATTGAGTCGCCGCATATCCAAGGGCAATGGAGGCGATTTGAGCTCGCCGGGCTCCGTAATCTACCGGATTGAACTGGATCTCGCGCAAATACGAAAAGGCCTCTGCACAGAATCTTTCTTGCGCACGGCTTAAATAGATAAACTGGAGAATGTGCGCTCCCGACTGGCTGGTCGGCTGAAATTGACATTGCCTTGCGTAAGTATCCACAACTTCATTCGCAGCTTCTTTTGAACGTAAACAAGAAAAACTGATCCGCTGAATGATCAAAGATGATTTTTCTATGTCGCCGAGCTCAGCAGCGCTTCGAGCCTGCTCGATCGTTCTCAGCTCCGCATCGCTACATCGACTGATTTCAGCGTTCGCATCAGAGACCCAAAAGACGAAAAATAGACTGATCCAACTTACCATTTTAGTCCCCCAACAGCTGACGATCTTGTCAATCGTCGAAGGAAACCAAGCCGCTGACAAGCACCAAATGGTTCTACTTTTTTAAATGGAATTGGGCTGTGGCTTGGAGGATAATTTCGTCGCATTCGCCGTAGGGTTGGACTTTAAAGCCAGCCTGCTCGAGCAAGCTCAAAACTCCTTGGGGACCAGGCAAATGACCTGCCCCTACAGCGACAAAGCTAGAGTCTATGGCAAGAATACCTTCTAACTGAGGAGCCCACTTAAGGTTGCGTTGATCGATCACCACGGCTCGCCTTGGGTGTGGCCGATCGGGATCGTCGTAATCAATTTGACGGCGCTTAAATTCATCGACCATAAGCGCATAGCGGGTTTGGAAAGCGATGATAACTTCTTTCAAATTCGGCAATCGAGCGAAGTGTTCGATGTCGGCTTTGTTCTCTTGATAAACAGCGATGTGATCTTTCAATGAAGCGAGAAACCAAATCGATTTTTCCTGGGCCTTCGCAAGTTGATGAATTTGCCGATCGAGCCGCACTCTACGCTTTAAGTTTGGGGCATAAAGCGTGGCGAACATCTCTCGAGTCGCATACCAATCCTCCATGCGATTAATTTCCGCCTCACTATAGAACCGGCCCAGTCGCTTGTTTAAAAAGTTCCATGCCAAAGGAGACAGCTCGGACTGCAGTGAGGGGCCAACTCGA